>JAYVKY010000104.1:0-6355 GCA_043767965.1 Pseudobdellovibrionaceae bacterium | reverse complement strand
AGTTTTTCAAACAGCGGACGAAATTCTGGGATTGAATCATCGGGCCAAATATTTTTAGGGTAATACTTTGAAAACGGATGTGCATCTGGCACCTCTCGACCGACATGCCAAAATTCTTTCAAATCCATGACGGGCGAACCTTTGGCGTGCTCTTTGCCAAACGCAGTGTATCCGCGCTGCCCGCCACCCAGTTCGGAAATATAAGATCGTTTTTTTTCATCTGATAATTGATAAAATTTTTCTAAAACTTGATAGGCTTGTTTTAACAGATCCGCTGATACATCGTGATCTTTTAAAACAATAAAGCCATAATCTTTCATACCTAAAAAAAGCTGTTCTATAAATTTTGCACGATCAGATTCTGAACCCTTCGTGTAACTACCAAGGCTTAATGTCGGAACTTTACGTAAAGTTTGATTTTGATTTGTAAGCATAAATTTACTTTCTTGCGCTGATCGCAGTCGAGTTATACATCCTGCAAACTTTGTTTGCGTCGAGTTACACAACTAATATAGACTTTGCTTAACCTAGCAGATCTAAAATTTGATATCAATCACACGTACAAGTTCAAATGTTAAAAATTCAAAGTGAATATCGCCGTCATAAAGCCTAAAAGCATGTTTATTTCGATATGGCGACTGTTGCGATTCAAAACCTTTATAAATCAAGGGCCTTGGATCCTGCTTAAGCGTTCCAATAATGACGTCCGTCAGCTCTTTACGACCTGTTTTTTGTATCCACAGGTTTAATTTATTCTGTGCTTGTTCTGAAAATTCAACTGTGATTGCCGCTGGGGTTGTATCGGCGGACCATCCGCCCTTGGCCTGTGGTTGACTTTCGAATTGCGGCAAGTATGGTTTTAAATCCAAAATGGGTGTGCCATCAACCAGATCAGCGCCCGCAAAAATAATTTTGTCTGTTTGGATTTCAATGACCTCAACCAATGATAAACCAATGGGATTCGGTCGATGTGGTGACCGCGTCGCAAAAACCCCAATTGATTCGCCATTCATTCTTGGGGGATGAACTTTCGCATGATAACGGGCACTTTTATTTAAATGAAAAACAAAAACAATCCATACATGCGAATACCCAGACAAACCCGCAAGAGCTTGCTCTGGCTGCCATTGGGGTTCAATCACTAATTCGGAATACGCCTGTGTAACTATCCCTGATTGCCGTGGCACCCCAAATTTATCAGGGTAACAAGATCTTAAAAATCCAATGGGCGTAAATTCAAACAATCAAAACCTGCCTACCTGTTTGCTCTTTGAGACCAAGATGTTTCTCTCTCGATTCAGTGCTCATCGTATATATGGCAATCATGCACAGAGCAAATAAAATGAGCCCTAAGGCCAAAGTCCTACTTATTTCTATTCATCTATGGTTAGATTACGCGTAGCAATTTTTATTGAATGCTTAACCTTATGAAGATAAAGGAATTTATGAAAAAAATATTTATTGTCTTAGCACTTTGCTTTACTTTTTTAAATACAACCCCTGCATTTGCTTGGGGCGGGCGTGGCCATGCAGCTATTTGCGAATCGGCGGTGTATCTTGTACAAAATCAAAATCTTAAAGAGTACCTGCAAAATAAACCGCATATGATGGCTCACCTATGCAATATCCCAGATATCTACTGGAGAGGCCTCGACAGCCAACTGACAAGCCACGGAAACCCTACCCATTATATCAATTCAGAATTGCTGGGCCTTGCCCCGAAAGATATTCCAACAGATTTAAAAACCTTGATTGAAAAATATACGGGCACTGAAAACCGTATCAAAGAAAATTCAAAAATTTCTTCCGTACCCCAAGACATGGGCACAAACTGGTGGCGTGCTGATCAATTTTATCGACGCGCCGTCGCTGCAGGTAACGATATAAAAAAACAAACGGCCCCTTCGAATTCTAAAGAAGAACAAGATGATAATCTGGCTTACAATAAATCTTTTTATGAAATGATAGTTTCTATGGGTCTGATGGGACACTTCGTGGGTGATAATTCACAACCATTTCATGTCACTTCTGATCATGATGGCTATGCTGCGGGTCACGGCGGCATTCATGCTTACTACGAAGATTCTGCAGTCGCTTTTTTTGGTCCAGACCTGCAAACTAAAATTGTTACAGCCGCAAAAAAAATGCAACCATCTGCAAAATTTTTAAAAGGCGCTAACACAATTGAAAAAATGCGCGCGCTTGGTGAAATTTCAGCCAGCGAGGTCAAGGCTGTTTTAAAGGTTGATCCTGTGATCACACCCTCAGTTTTAAAAATCGAAAAAGGTATGAGCTTAAAAACAATTGCCAAGCGTGAGCCTGCAAGCGTCGGTTTTAAAAAATTTGAAAAGTTAATAACTACGCAAATGGCTAGATCAGCATTACTGCTGGCCCATTTATGGGACGAGGCCTATGCGGCGGCTGGAAATCCTGAGGCGAAGGCTTATAAAAGTTACCACTACCCGCTAACTCCAGATTTTGTAATGCCAGATTATTACGATACAAAACCTGTCGAAACTAAAACGTCGAAGTAATTGCGACTTCTGATAAAAATTGATTACCACTCAGCACACCCGCTTGTGCTGAGCCGATCAGGCCCGAAAAAGTTCCGTCTATGATAAAATTATCAAATTTAAAACCTGCTCCAAATGCGGCTTGTGTATTATTGCCAGCCGCTGGTACATTTTCAAATTGATTGATCAATAGTGTTTGTTTCAGTGATGACCTTAAAACAAGCCAGTCGCTGTATTCAGACTCAATTCCCAAAGTGAATGACAATTGGTTTTCGTGCTGCTTTAGATCTGAAATTTTATATTTTAAACTTTGAACTAATAAATCAACACGATAAAAAAAATGGTTATTATCAAAATCTGTTCGATCAGACAAGGCCATCTGAAAATTTTGATGCTCGATCGAATTTACTTCGACCCCTGAATTTTTTTGTGTTGCTGAAAAACTTTCAATACCACCCGATGCAACTAAGTTATCAATTTCGTAAAGCACTGACATCGAAGCAGAATCATTTAAATTTAATTTTTTCGCACTGGTGTCTTGAACTTCATTCACAAGTTGCACTGCCATTGCAACAGATAAAAAACCCGCACGATACCCACCATGAAGCACCTGGGTTGATTCATACGCTTGATTTAAATTATCATGATGATGTGAATAATATAACCCCAACGCATAGGATTGGCCTTTGTTTTTATTTGACCACATCAATTGAATTGGATTTTGTGAAAACTCAAAAAATTCACTTGTGATTTGGTTAAATAAATATCGTTGCGCACTGGATAAATCATTTTGTCGCCCCAGCGAAACTGCTATCGACGACTGGGTGTCGATGTGGGCCAAGCCCGTTGCAAAAGTAGTTTGCTTAAAATTCAAAGCTGTTGTTTGGCCAGATTCAATTGTTAAATAGGGCTCTAGTTCGGAAATTTTTGTTGGATAAGAAAAAATTATTTCTGAATCTATTAAATGATTTTTATTTTGCAAAGCCTCAAGCCGTGCCCGAGAGGCCACAGCTGATGCAGAAATTAAAATTGAAAATAAAAAATAAAAAATATTTTTCAAAAGACTAATATGTATAAACCGCGCTGACTTGACCTAACAAATCAGTCCCGTTGATATTTTGATTTGCCGCTGATCCAATCAGACCTTTCAATGTTGCGTCTAATTGAACTTTATTAAAAATCAAGCCCATACCTGCTGCGGCGACCGTATTATTTGCTTCTGATGAAAATTCGGCATCTGCGACACCCGTTGCTCCGGTTAAGGCTGTTGTGCTATAACCGAATTCATCTTTAGATTGCGCCACAAGTACTGTTTGCGTCAACGAACCACGAACTACCAACCACTCTGTCGCCTTCGTCTCTGCACCCATAATAACAGGAGCTGTTAAACGTGAAAATTTCTTATCCGTAGTTTTATTTTTAACCGTGGTTTGATCCAAAGTTATCCCATAAAAAAATTCTCCGCCTTCGAATTTATTAAGATCCACAACACGAAGGTTCATATTTTGATAATTATGACTTTCGTTCGGTGTTATCGCTGCGTTTAATGTCTGTGAAGCATCCCACGTTGTAAAATCGAAACCATATCGTAAATTACTTTGTGTATATCTAAGGCCATAATTAAAATACATATTGTTATTCATCTGATCCCCAGCTGAATTTACAGCTGAATTTATAAGGCCGATATTCGCCTTCCATTTCAGATCACCATATGATGCCGCAATTCGAACACCCGCTGATGATTCTTTTTCGCCAGATAATTTATTATTAAAATTTGAATAATAAGTTCCCAAGCCCCAAACGGTTGATCCGTCTTTCCATGCAAAAATAATTTCAGCAGGATTTTGTTGTGCATTGTATGCCGTAACGCCCACTAAAGCATTTATAAATTTTCGTTGTGCTTGAACTGATTCGTCCAAATGACCCATCGAAAAGAACAGTTTGGCATCCGGGTTAACGTTCATTAAAACCGAACCCTCGGCACCGTTATCAACTGTCGTGGCAGTCATTGCGCCAGATTCTAAGGCGACAAAATTTTCTAAAGACATCAAATGATAAGGGCTTGTAAAAACTGTTTGTGTACCCGTTAAATGCAAAGCATTGCTTAAAGCTTTTTGACGAGCTTTCGTTGCAAATGCTGTTGAAAAAGATAAGGCCAACAGAACAGCTAGTATATGTTTCATAAATTTCTCCTGTTTAAGGTTCGTTTATAACAGCCTAGCGACTTTGGTCTTGGTCGACAAGTTAAGAATTTATTAGGGACTGTTACGCGGGCCAAATAAAAAAAATGATTTTCGAGGCTTCTTGAATATTCTTGGTATCGACAGATCCGTCATATTTACCGTAAATGTGATGGAAGTAACGTCACAATTACGGCAGTTTTACAAAAAAATCAGAAAAACTGATCACATATGCTACTAAGCCGTTATCTTGCTTATATGTTCGCAAATAGTTTGTATCTTTAATAATTTGAAAATGCGGAACCTTTATAAATTTCTGAAATTTTTTAAATGTGGGGTCTAAATGCGTATCAGATAATTTAACCTCGACGGTGAATAACGGTCTGCGATCGCTTAAAATAATAAAATCAACTTCATTTTGGTCTTTGGTACGAATATACTTTAGTTCCAGTTCGGCCTGGCCCGTGTCGTTATAAAAATGCACCATTTTTAATAAATGAACTGCCACCATATTTTCAAAACGTGCGCCATCAGAATCCACTTGGGTCCAATCGTATAAATAAATTTTGCCTTCTTTTTTAAGACTGCGTGGAATTGATTTCACAAAGGGCTTAATTTCAAAATGATAATAGACATTTTCTAAATGTTTAACCCAACGTTTAACTGTATTATAACCGACATCCAAATCTTCTTGTAAAGTTTGAATACTGATGGGTGAGCCCACTTTATCAGGCATAAATGCACTCAGAATTTCAACCTGCCCTGTTTGCATAATATTTGAAAGATCTTTTAAATCTTGCCGAATCAACAATTCAATTCTGTTTTTTCGCCAGACACGATGAACGGATTCTGATTTTTCGAACAGCGGTTCTGGAAAACCGCTAAATTGAAATAATTGCTCGACAAATTTTTCATCTGATTTTGCCAATTCAAAAAGTACAGGTTTGTTTAAAAATTTCAAAAACTGTAGAAAAGAAAAAATATTCCCATTGAAACTGGCTAATTCACTTAGGCCAAATGGCAAAACATGAAAATGAAAAAACCGGCCTAATAAACTATCAGCCCCTTTTCTAAAAATATTCAGCTTAGCGCTGCCAGTAACTATAATTTCTAGATCTTCATTAAACTGATCAAAAAAACCTTTCAGTTGATTTTTCCAATTTGGATTTTTATGTATTTCGTCAAAAACTATACGCCCATTTTTTTTCTCTTTGGCTGCGATTCCAATTTCAGTCTGATTTTTGATCCAACGACGTTTAAATTCAGGCTGATCCCAACTGTAATAATTCGAAGAATCTTGCAACAATGACTTGGCCAGTGTTGTTTTACCAGCTTGTCTGGGCCCAGATATAAAGGCCATCTTATGACGAGTCAGTGCCAAACTTTCAACATAAGACTGAATATGTCGTTTTGTATGTTTTTTCATCCGACCATTTTGCCATAGATGTTCGAAAAAGTCACGACTATTTTGCCACAGATGTATGAAATAGTCGGATTTGGCTTAAGTCTGTACTCCCAAATAGACACGTCCATTTGGGAGTACGATCCGAAACGGACATTCTCTGAAAATTACTTACGATCTGCCAACCGATCAATAGTTGATAACTTACTAGCCACGTCATTAGTGATTTTTTGTAAATCGTATCCAAGAATTGATGAAGC
>JAYVKY010000103.1:0-4503 GCA_043767965.1 Pseudobdellovibrionaceae bacterium | reverse complement strand
GAATCTGGATCATGGTCTGGCAAATAGACTGCGGCATCGCTTCGTGATACGCTATATTGATGAAAATCAATTCGTTTGTCTTGCTTATCTTTTTTAGTTTTTTTTCTTATGCCGAAGAAGTCTCGAAATTTAAAATTATAAATTCAGAAATTCAATCAACCGCCGGCCAATCTGTGCAAGTTCAGATTGAAGTCACACTGCCAAAAGGTTTTCATATTTATGCAGATCAACTCAAACTGCAAAAAATAGAACCCATGACCTATCAAGTGGGCCAAGTGAAAATTAAACCTGAAACAGAATTTTATGATAAGCACAGTCAAAAGAATAGGACGGGATTTTTAAATTCGGGCGCCATTATATTTCAGGTCGAATCACCCGAGAAAATTCTAACCGATAAACAAGATATTAGTTTCGATTTACGCTATCAAATTTGCAGTGACCAGATTTGCTATTTACCCAAAAACGAACATTTAAATTTTAAATTAATTTACAAAAATATTACAATCAATACATCTGAAAAAAAATCAGATGTATTTACAAACCTCGAAGCCGAGTTTTCAAAAAATATCTACTGGGCCTTTTTGTTGGTTTTCTTTGCTGGTATTTTAACTAGCTTTACTCCGTGTATATTTCCGATGATTCCGATTACCATGTCTATTTTGGGCCACAGCCCAGAAAAAAATTCGCGTACTGAAAATTTACTGAAATCTTTATTCTATGTTTTTGGAATTGCGATAACATATTCAACTTTGGGTGTGATCGCGGCAATGACCGGGTCATTGTTTGGTAATGCATTGGCAAATAAATATGTCTTGTCCGGCATTGTGCTACTTTTTATTTTAATGGCATTTGGTATGTGGGGTTTTTATGATTTACAAATGCCCGCCTTTATCAGGAAAAAATTTGGCGCCAGTCGGAAGTCTAAGGGTTATTTCGGAATTTTTGTAATCGGCCTTTTTGCCGGTATTGTCGCCAGCCCCTGCGTGGGACCGGTTTTAGTAACAATTTTAAGTTATGTTTCAACCACTCAAAATGTTTATTTAGGTTTTGGATTATTATTTACCTATGCACTGGGCTTGGGATTAATTTTTATTATGATCGGTTTATTTAGTCATTTTTTAAAACTTTTACCAAAATCTGGCTCGTGGATGAATTCGATTAAATTTTTAATGGGCTTTTTAATGATCTGCATGGCTGTTTATTATTTTAATTTTATTGTTCCAATTTTCAAGTACGTCGTACCCATCAGCACGTCGATCGAATCTGCTGAATCGATCAAGTCAGACCTAAACTGGAAGCCCTATACCGAGCTTGCTTTGAAAAAAGCCACTGCTAGTCAAAGACCCGTGATGATCGATTTCTTTGCCGAATGGTGCGCCGCTTGCCACGAACTTAAAGAAAAAACCTTCACCGAGGCCGAGTTCAAGCAAATCTCTGCAGATTTTGATTTGATTGTGGTCGATGCTACAGAAGATACACCCGAAATTCAGAAAATTCTTACAAAATACAATGTCAAGGGCTTGCCAACAGTCGTATTTGTGAATAGAAATGGCACTGTCTTAAACGACCTCACATTCACTCAGTTTTTAGAGTGGAAAGATTTAAAACCAAAGATGCAAAAAGCATTAAAATAAATACCCAGGGACAACACCATGAGCGCAGAAATAAAATCTGAAAAAACATCTGAAAAAAATTTAATACGATTAAATAAATTAATCGCCGAGCGCGGTTTAGCCTCTCGCCGCGGTGCCGATAAAATGATTGCTGATGGCCAAGTGACTGTGAACGGAAAAAAAGTTTATGAATTAGGTATCAAGGTCAATCCGAATCAAGATTCGATTTCAATTGATGGCGCGCCCATACGATCTAAAAATCAAAATCTATACATCATGTTTAATAAACCAAAAAACGTCATCACATCAATGACAGACCCATTGGGACGCCCCACAGTGGCTGATTACATGGCCGAAGTTCCGGGTCGCGTATTTCCGATTGGTCGTTTGGACTGGGACAGTGAAGGCCTTATTTTATTAACCAATGATGGTGACTTCGCAAACAAAGTCATGCACCCCTCAAAAGAAGTTACAAAAACTTATAACGTTAAATTAAATGGCCAGCCACGCCCAGACCAAATTGCAAAATTATATCGTGGCGTTTCGATCCCTGAAGGTGGCAAAGTAAAGGCCAAGCACATTGAGAAAATTAAGATGTCGAAATCTAAAGAACAAAAGTCATCATCGAAATATGATTGGTACAAAATCGTCATTACCGAGGGTAAAAATCATCAGGTGCGCGAGATGTTCAAAAAAATTGGTTTTGATGTGATGAAATTACATCGCGTAGCTATCGGTAAATTGCGCTTAGGTCAGCTTGAAACTGGTGATCTGGTTTATTTGAATGACGGAGCCCTTGATCGCATTTTTATGGCAGATCTGCCCACAGAGACACATGCGAAAAAAGATTCTCGTCCAAAGTCAGCAAAGAAAATTGGCACAACGTCTGCATCACGAACAGCCGCTGGCAAAAAAAAGGCTAAGCTTGAATCCCCTAGCCGTAAAAAGTTTTTAACTAAACTTTCGAAAATAAAATAGGATTTTAGTTATCCCAATGACTAAATGCTCCAGCTAAATATTCAAGATCATTTTTTGATAGCCCCTCGGCTAAATAAAAAGAATACCATTTTGAAATCATATTTTTCATATTATGAAAAATATTTTTCGCCTCGTCATTTGTTAAGTCAAATGCATCACATTGCGATAGCAAATTTTCTAAATTAAATACTCGACCAAAGGAACCAAATTTCATCGCCAAATAACGACTTGTTCCGGTTTCTGGTTTGGGCACCAAATCATAAACTGGCGATAAATGATAATCGCTAGCGCCATAAAGAAAACCGTGATTTCTGGGATGGTCGTCCGTATTGGATACAAAACCGTTAAACACAATTCGTTTAAAAATTTCATGCAGGTCATTTTTTGGCTTTTTGATCCAGCGTCGCATATAATCAGCAAGGTCAATGTAGGACCAATTTGAATAATCTTTTTCATCCAAATTCATTAATGTCAGACCGCTGACAAAATGAGTACGATAAAAATCATTTTGTTTTTTATCAAATTTTCTATCGAAACGTTGAATTAAAAATACATCGTTATTTTTAATTCTGATCAATTCAATATTTGGAACATTCAGACCACATTTTTTTGCAAGTTTCATAGTCGCTAATTCAATACGTGACATATTGTATTTGTCGTATGCTGATGGAAATTTCGCCAGCCACAAATTGTTACCATATTCCACTGTGGTTTAGGTCGAGCGCCGCCCGCAGACGGACCCGTCATTAAAATTGATTTCTCTGTTTCATCTAGCGGCAAATCTTGTTCAAGTTTTTGTGCCGCTAAAATTATTTTTTCAAGCTGTACTGTTTGATTAAATTTTCGGACTGGCGCTGGCGGGACCTTTCCATGACCAAATGACAATGCCCCAATTCGATCATCCGCTGAATTTAATAAATAGCCGATTGTATCGTGTTCCGTCGCTGGAGTATTTTTTTGAATAATATATCGACCCCACCCGTCAGGGCTTGAATCGCGAAGCGGACCATGGGTTCCTTCGTTTTTTGTTTCTGAAAAAATACGTTCTTCAAGTGGCAAATTATATGGATCAATAGCAAACGCAAATTTATTTTTTAAATAACTTTTCGCATACATGAAAGTTCCAACATCTGTGTTCGATCCGCTGTTTTTCCAATTGAATCTGCCCACTGTCACAGTTTCAAATGAATTTGGTAGCTGGATATAGACGTAACATCCTTTAGAAATCATTGTCTAAATTTCTTTTTTGAATTTTAATTTTTTGTGGCAATCGGCTGGTCATTAATTTTTGACCTTCGATGTCGTCGGGGTTTGAAATCAGCAGTAATTCATTTTCTAAACCCAATATCCAAAGCGCTGAAGCCAATACACCAAGCCCCACAGTAGGCTGTCCTTTTTCGAGGGCAATGATTGTGGGTGCAGAAACTTTTATTTTTCCAGCTAAATCAGCGATCGTTAAAAGCCTGCGCTTTCTGGCGAATTTAATTTGCAGACCTAGGTTTTTCAGTGCGTCTTTAGCCTTAGAAGGTAAATACATAAATACCTCATTTATAAATTATAGTTTATATTATATACATATAAAGTCAATTATAGTTTATAAAATACATGTCTATGCTTTATTAGGAATACTATGGAGAACAGACTTAAGATCACCTAAGCCATTAAATATAGACAGTTTTTTCTTGTTCATCGTTCAGAGTCGAGGCACCGCCCGCGGGATCCAACTTGGATGATATTGGTAAATTTACAGATTAAATAAAAAGGCAGGGTTCTGCCTCCTAATAAATCGCGCGTTCCATCTTGGCGGCATAAAATCCATCAAAGCCGTCTTTATGAGGCCACAGGCGTATTTCCTGGATCAGCTTCCATGATTTGCCCTCGTCAGTTTCATTTAAAAACCAATTTATTTGCT
>JAYVKY010000102.1:0-5595 GCA_043767965.1 Pseudobdellovibrionaceae bacterium | reverse complement strand
ATAGTCTGCATTTTGAATCAAAAAGCTTTCCGCAGTTTCTTGTTCAATTAAACTTCCATGAAATTGAACATTGTTTGACTTGACGTAACCATTTAAAATGACAGATTGTTCAGATTCATAATCCAGTCGTATTTCGTCGCCACCAATTTCAATATCAAGTGAAAAAATTTGAACATGCCCACGCAGAATGGCCTGCTTAGAGCTTTGATTAATTTCAATATAATCCGCTTTAAAGGACTGATTTTTATAGGTAACAACGACATCGCCTTCAAGAGTAACTATATTTTTTTGTAGATCTCTGGATAAATTGTTAGCAGTAATTGTAAATCCGTCGATGCGGGCAGCAACACGACCTTCGTCCGCATAACATTCTGAAAAAAACAGAAATGAATGAAGAAAAAAAAATATAAACCAACGATAAGAAGTAGCCACGTTAGACAATTAAAAAACGAAAAAATGATATTGTCACTTTAAGACTAAAGGGTTGTTCATTATTTTACGAAAGCAACCGATTAAATAAGTGACATAAAACAAGGAGTTTTGATTATGATGAATGCAACCTATTATCAAGTTGGTGAATTAACAGTTGTAGAAATTAATGGGCGAATCGAGCCGGATCAGAACAAACCTTTTCGCGATGTCTGCGAAAGAAAACTAAAAAATGAAAAAGTGATCTTTTGTCTAGATAATTTGTCATTTACAGCTTCGGCAAATATAACAACATTTTTTGAATCGATACATCTGATTCCTCAGGCCTCAATTGTTGGGCTAAAGGGTGATTTTCATAAGCTTTTAGAGCTTAAAGGGTTTTCAACTCTGAAAATATTTACGACTTTATCTGAAGCTCTTCGCAACTCTGAGTTGTGAAAGACAGACTTAAATTTGTATTCAGCTTTTCAAGCATTTTTAGGCGCAGTTGCATTTTTTCAAGTTCGCATATTTTTTGAGTAAGCTGCTGCCGTGTTGAATCAAGATTTTGTGTCAAATGATGATTTTCAGTTTCTATCGCATGAAAATTGTTTTTCAGATCACAAGTTTCTGTTTTTATTAGACTTATTGTGTTTTCTAAATAAATTGCCTTAAGCTTTAAATCGCTAATTATCGTCTGATCTAATTCTTGTGAGCGCTTAAATTTAATCAATTCATTTTCAAAAAAATTTTTATTCTCGTTCATTTTTTTAAGCTTAAAAACTTCGGACTGTAAAGTTTCATTTTTTTGTTGGTTATGAAGAATTTCTTTTGATAAAAAATGAATTTGTTCTTCGTAAGATTGAATAAAATTTGTTTTTTCAGTTTCAAATTTATTGTACTGGACATCTATATTTTGTTTTAATTGCTGAATATGAACAATATTCTCTGTATTGAGTTTTTCAAAGGTCTGACTCATGTGTAATGCTTTTTCAAGGTCAATTTCTAAGGTCGTTATTTGTGATTTTAAGGATTGAACATAAGGCTTTATAATATCTTTAATTTTTAAATGAAATTTTGATAATCGTTTAAGGTCAACAGATTGAGTTTGACATAGTTTTTCAAAGGCCAGGTATTTTTCATTAACTAATTTGTATTTTGTTTCGATTTCAGAATTAAAGTTTTCAAGACATTCGTTTTTTTCAGAAAGAATTTCTAGTTTTTCTTCAGAGTTTTTAGCATCAAAATAAAATTTATTTTTCTCTTGAATTAATTTTTCATTTTCTGTTTCAAACAGTAAAAGTTTTCGATAGTTTAATTTGAGTTTGCTTTGCAAGTCCTCGATTTGTTGGGATAAGTCATCTAAAACAATGGATGAATTTTGACCATTTGTCATCTGAGAGTAATCGGGTAGCGGTAAGGCCTGATTCGACTTTGACGTTTTTGGCCCTTGTACAATATCTAAATGATCTAATGAAAATTCCATAACTTCCTCCTGAAGTTAACTTATTCTGCCACAACCACGGGCTCCACCAAAGTCTAAATGAAAGTAATCGAATAAATAAAATGTAAAACTAGACCATGATCCAGTCATAATTGGCTCTGTTTAGTTTTAGCCAGATAAAACCGACAAGATATTATGTCAGCTGCAGCCAAAAAAGAACGAAAAAGTCCCAATGATTTAGATATTTCTGATCTGGGACGGCCAGAAACATTACGCTATAACGTACTTACTTTTGTCATTAACGAAGAGTACGATCGAGCGATCGCATACCTCAAAGATTATTCAAATAAAGAGTCACCGTATGCAACATTCAAATTAAAAACTGAGCGGTACATACAGCATTCAATAAATCTTATTTTTGCTATACGCACAAAAAGAAATTTTCCAGGGCTGACCTCTTTAACTCGTACAAAACAACAAGAGCTCAAAGAAAAGTTTAAAGAGCATTTCCAAGAGCTTAAATATGTTATTAAAAAAATTGAAAACTGCCAAGAAGAACTCAGATTAAATGATATAAAATCAACAAAAATTGTTGTTAAATCTGTGTGGGTTTCCATATCTATTGTTGCTGGTTCTGCATTTTTTATGGATTTGTTTTTAGGCCTTGGCGCTACAATCCAAATCGTCTTGGACGAATATATCAGCTTAACGCTCGACTGGATTTATAAATCGTTGGGCTTAATTTAATGATTTAAAGGCTTCTTTTAAGACTTGTAAAAATTGCCCATGACCTAACTTTTGATTATTCATGAAAATAGCAGGAGTCCCATCGACTTGTGCAGCTTTCGCTTCGTCAGTCATTTTTCGAATAGATTCATAGGTTTGACTTGATTCACTACATTTTATAATTTCATCACCATTTATATTTATTTCTTTTGCCAGCTGTGTAAATGCGGGCTTAATGTCGGCAGTAGCAGCCAGATTTTCTTGATTTTCAAAAAAATAATCATGAACACGCCAGCCCTTTTGCGCAATTTTTTCTGAGCAAAGGACAAGGCCTGCCATTTGACAGCGGGATCCATCGCCTTTGAAGCTAACGTGTGGATTGCAATTTCCGTCTAATGGAAAAGTTTTGAAAATAAAAGTGGTATCATTGTTTCCATTTAAGAAGGCTTTAAGTGTTTGGGCAGCGGCTTTACAGTGCGGACATTTAAAATCAGCGAATTCAACAATCGTGGCCTTGCCTTGAGGCACCCCTTTTTTTAAGCCTAATCCAAGATCAAATTTTTGTACCGGCATTTGCTGCCACTGGGCAATTTTTTCAGGAATTATTTTTTGAAGTTCATCGAAGCCAAATGAGGTCTGTATGGTTGAAGATAAAAACCAAGCCATAAATGGAATAAAAATTAATGTTGTTAAAAAGCCCTTATGTTGAGCAAGCTCACTAGGCCTGATTTTTGTGGCATCAAACGAAAAAATCTTAAAAATTAAAATACAGTTTATAAAGTTTAAAAGATAACTTAAAAAACAAAATGGACAGACCACTTTTAGTAAAAAAGTTGATATAAGGCCAAGCCCAACAGATATCAATGCGGCAACAAGAAATAAAATTTGCAGACTGTGGCTTATAAAGGCTGTCACTTCGAGCCAACCAATCCTTATACAAAGAACAACTAAGAACAGTATCGAAGAAAATGAAAGTCCCCAAAGAGCAATCGGTATACCGAAGGCTTCAGAATATGAACTGAGTACTGCTGTATCGCAATTAAAGGTCTGGTTGATTTGGCAAATCGATGTCGAAGAAAGGCCAAAAAGCAAGCTATAATGGTGAAAAGTTAAGTACGAGAAGGTCAGTACTGTTGCAAATAAAGAAAAAAGTAAAAAATTAATTTTTTTGTTCATTGTTCTATCATTTTGCTTTTATCGATTGAAATCAAGCAGTGTTTTAATATTATATTGCAATGGACCACAAAGAGCTGCTGAAGCGAAGATTCGAATTCTATACCGAGATAAAAAACAAGGTTAAAATCTTTCTAGGGAGGCCCTCGCGAACGCTCGAGAGCTATGAAAATGCGTATACGGATGAGCTTAAGAAAATCAAACCGCAGCTTTCAAACAAAGAAATTTTTTTCAAAGCCCTAAAAACATGTGACATTTTATTATTTGGCGATTTTCACTCTGAGCCGCAATCGATCAGATCACTTCTTAGAGTCTGCCGGAAATTGAAACCAAATCAAATTGCTTTAGGCCTCGAGTGTGTTCAGTTTTGTCATCAAGAGTGGCTTGATAAGTACTTTTCAGGAGATATTTCTGAGTCTGATTTTATACAAAAAACAGAGTGGCTAAAAAATTGGGATTTTCCTTTTGAATATGTGAAACCACTATTTCACTGGGCGAGCACTCATAAAGTGCCCGTATTTGGGATTAATCAATTGAGTTCAAATTTGAAATATCGTGATAAAGCTTTGGCGCAAAATATACATACTGTGCACAAAGTGTGCGCTGAACGTCTGCTGATAGTTCAAATTGGTGATTATCATTTGGCCAAGAAGCATCTTGTTTTCGAGTTGAAGAAAGAACTGCCTAGGTCCAAAGTTCAGGTTGTTTTTCAAAGTCCCGATGAGTTGTATTTTGAACTTATTCAAAACAAAAAAAGTGTTCCTGACTTTGTCAAACTTGGCCGAAACCGATGGGCAGTTATGGCCATTTTACCGTGGGTTAAATGGCAGAATTATTTATTATGGCTTGAAAGCACAAGTGTCCATAAGGCCGAAACAGATGGTATAGATATGACTGATCATATTGCTAGATCTGTCCAATTTTTATCTGAAACTTTAAAAATCTCGACATCATGTTCTGAAATGAGCATTTATTCACTCAATGATATTAAATTCTCGGTTGAGTTCAAGGGTGTTGATGTTAAAATTAAAAACAAAATCAAAAAAGACATCCTGGATCAAAAAAGTTTTTTTGTACCAGAATTAAAAAAGGGATATCTTGCACAATTTTCATTAAATCATGTCTGCAAACTGGCTGCTGAATACTTTTTGTATAAGAATGATGTTTATACAAAAACAATCTCGGATTCGCAGAAGTATTTTTTACAGCTGATCTGGATTGAAATGCTGACTTATTTTTTTACTAAAATTATTAACCCTAAACTCAAAGCAAATACCGTATTTGATATGCGATCATTTTTGAAATCTGAAAATTTTGCTGATCATGGAAAAGATGTTTTAGCCATCGCGTTGTCTCAAAAACTGAAAGAAATGAACTCTTTTGTTGCTGACGTAAAAACAGATCAAAGGCCTAAGTACAGTACGAAATCGTACGCCGCAGCAGCAAGACTTTTAGGTGGAATCATGGGTGAAAAAGTGTTCTGGGCCTACAGCCACAAAAGACTTGTTTTTCCAGCAGCAAAAAGTTTTTTGTTTCAAAATATAAATCATAAGTTATTTCAGATCAGATACTATGACCTTATTGAAGTCATTGATAACTGGCCAGGGATTACAAAAAGTAAATTTGATCAGTTTTAGACCTGTAAATTACTGAACAGTAATTTACTTAACACTGTCTTTAAAGACTTTTCCGGGTTTAAAGCGCGGAACACTGGTTTCTGGAATTTTATGTGTTTCGCCAGTTTTTGGATTTCGCCCTGTTTTGGCTCGGCGTTTTGTCTTTTGAAAAGAGCCAAATCCAACAATTTTAACATCTTCGCCCTTAGAGACCGTCTTTTGAATAAT
>JAYVKY010000101.1:0-2733 GCA_043767965.1 Pseudobdellovibrionaceae bacterium | reverse complement strand
AGCGACCTATGTCCAGTATGCAGTTCGATATACAGTTCAACGTCAAAACCACCGAAACACCAGTATGAATTTGAAGTTCATTATTCCAATCCTATTTTTATCGTGCACATCAATACAGAAAAATAATGATGTTTGTAACGATCAAAGAACGCCAGCAAATCAAGCCCAGTGCGCCAACCTATTTTCAGACACAAACTCAAATTTAAAAGTAAGCACCATAAATCCGAGCAAAAACACAAAAACAAGAATCTCTGAAATGACCGACGCAGAAATCTTAAATTACATAGAAGCTTTAGTGATTGAAAGGATAAAAATCGACACAGGTTTTTATGCAGCTTCAGATAATCAAAAAAAACAGGCCAATGAATATTTCGCAAAAGATATCAATGAAATTATCAACAAAGATCAAAAATACTTAACAGTTTACCGAACAAAATTAAACGAAAAATCGAAAGACTATCGCGCAACTTCAAAAAACAAAGACAAAGAAAAACGCGAACGCGACGAGGAAAAGCGCAGAATCATCGAAGATTCATTAGACCCAATCAATCAAGCCAAGCAAAAAATAATTTTTCACGAAATCAAACCCGGAAAATTCATGATGGGCGAGGTCGGCCAGCAGGTCGAAAAAGAGATCAAAGAATCATTTTCAATAATGAGCACACAATTCACCCAAATGATGTGGTCAAGGCTTAAAATTGCGATGGGTGAAACAGGCATAAATAAAATAAATCCATCACAAAACAAAACAGGCACAGACAGTATTAAAATCAATATCGAAGGTCTCGATGTTCAGATGAAACCCGATCATCAAAAAGGTGATGAGTATGATTTACCCACAAGTGAACAGTGGGAATTTGTGATGCGCGATCGGGGTAACGCGAATAATATTTATTTTGATAAAGCCGATGATTCAGAACTTTCAAAATACGCCTGGTATTATAAAAATTCAGATGATCAAACACATGCAGTGGCTCAGAAGTTGCCGCGTATGATTGAAATTGGGGATGGAATTCGTCAGCCATTTTACGATATGGAAGGTAACGTTTGGGAATGGAATAAAAGTGTATATGATTCTACAGGTGCCGTTCGTGTTTCCGTGGCGGAAGTTTCAATCGCGATGCTACTATCTTGCGGTCGGGTTTTCGCTTTGGGGGTAGGCCGGGCCTTCGGAGCATCCTTTTGGGGTTCCGTCTTGCGAGGACTCGCCGGTAGCACTTGGCTCTTTTTCAAGGCTTAACTAAAACCCTAACCCCTTATTCCGCTTTCCGACCCACGCGTCCCGCCTATTATGTATGTCCTACTCGGGCATCGCCCCCACAAACTTTGCACGACATAACCCCATGAAACAAAAAACTTTTTTCAAACAAAATCGCAAAGAACACGGCGGCGCTTTCTCTGATCAAAAACGCAGATCCAAGCGAATGCTTTCAACGAAACAGCCGATTCATATGACACTCAGGTCGGATCTGGCCTTTGGTTCCAGATCTTTACTGAAACACCAAAATTTAATTCGTCACGTGATTCGAAAATTTTCTAAACGGTTCAATGTAAAAGTATATCGTCATGCGATTTGCGGAAATCATATTCATTTGCTGATCCGGGGCGATAGCCGGATTGGCTTACAGAACTTTTTCCGAGTCGTGGCCGGGCATATCGCGCAACATATTGTAAAAGAGTTTCCGATCACGGTGTCAGAGAGAAAATACGCAGATTTTAAATTAAAACAAAAACGGGGCGGTACCTCGTAAAATACAAGAAGCAGGGTGAAAAAACATACGGGGTGCAGAAAAAATCAGCGGCAGTTCTGGGCGTTGTTGGTGTATACGCGTATTATCACGTGGGGGCGGGAATTTAAAACCGTCAGTCGTTATATTTTACGGAATACGTTAGAGGCTTTAAATCTGATTGCCTATAAACCACGAAAAAATGGCAGGCTGCAAAGTACGGCTTAATGAAATTATCCAAAGAGTCAGAAAGCCCTATCCATCCGACAAACTGCCAAATAAATTACAAACTTTCACTAGATGTGACAGAATCGCTTGGTAATAACAAAGAACCCTCAATTCTCATAAAGAGCCGATACTGTGTCTAGGATTTGGACAGTCATCAACGGTCAGTTGCCAAACTTCGTCGGTCTAATTCGACTGTCCCAGTTTATGACTACCAAGTCTAATATCGACGTTCTGTGAGCGTCTGCTTGGTCTTAAAAGTGCTTTGTATATAAGTAACGGAGGCACTTATGAAAACAACTTACTTAAACCAGCACTCGACCCAAGAAAAAATGATTCTTGGTTTAACGGCTGCATTCGTAATTGCATTTATATGTTTCTTTTTTATATTTCAGGGTAACAAACATAAAGTGTCTCATTCCGAGATACAAAATATTAACTATGAAATGGCAAAGGTAAAGTCATCTGAAAGCCTTTATAGTCTTGATGGTCGTGAAATTGACCGTGACAATCAAGAGCTGGCTCTTGAGGTAAAGGCCGCAGCGCAATCGACATCTGAAAAAACTGTTAAGAATGCTAAAAATAAAAAAGAAATAGTTGCTAAGAATATAAAAAATAAAAATCAAACGGCCATGGCGGCTCAAAATTTAAATAAAAAATCAAAAAAATTAAAGCCTGAAATTGCTCAATCCCGTCCTTCAGTTCAAGGTGCAGAATTAAAAATTGAAAACAAAGATCTAAATACGCAAGTTAATGCACAATCAGGACCGCCGCCAATGAA
>JAYVKY010000100.1:0-2677 GCA_043767965.1 Pseudobdellovibrionaceae bacterium | reverse complement strand
TAAAGAAATAATAAATTGTACCCAAACCAATTAATCCAAGACCCGCAACACATAAACCCATGACGGCTCCACCATCAAGAGCAACTAACAGGGCATTTCCGCGCGTTGAGGTTGCTGCGGCTTGAGTTGTTCGAACGTTTGCAAATGTTGCGGCTTTCATACCAATAAAGCCCGCCAGTAATGACAAAAATGCCCCAACAAGAAACCACAATGATGAAGTCCAACCCAATGTAAAACCCAACAAAGTGCCGACAACAACTGAATAGACAGCTAGTACTTTATATTCTCTGACTAAAAATGCCATCGAACCTTCACGAATATAACCCGCAATACGGTTCATTGTTTCGTTACCTGAGGGTTGTGCTTTGACTCGGAAATACAAAGCCGTCGCGATGACTAAACCGACAAAGCCAGAAATAATGGGCGCCAGAAGATATGTTGAATTCATTGGGGATTCTCCTTTTAATTATTTTGAATGACTAAAGTTAGTAATTACGTACAGTTAAGTCAATGAATTCGACATGATTTTCAGTCTTGCTGAAACGTACTAAATAGCGTACAATTAGAACTGCTCTAGCACTCGAGGAGAATCATGGCTTTACCTAAAATTAAAACTGCCTCAGAATTAAGATCAAATCTTTATGAGTCATTAACAAATGTATCTAGTGGTGACTTATTAATCATTACACACAAATCAGGCGATAGCGTAATTCTATCAAAAGAAAAATATGATCAAATTTTAGAAGATAGTGAGACTCAAAAAAGCATAATGGCTGGCCTTCAAGAATTTTATGAAAATAAAGTTTATTCAAACAAAGAAGCCTTCACAGAATTCGATGCTATTCGTAATAAATGGAAATCTAAAAAGTAATTCCGATGACACTTTATTGGTCAAAAGAATCTATTAAACAGTTTGAGAAAATCTACGATTATATTGCTAAACATTTTGGCACTGAAAAATCTGAAGAATTTTACAATGAATTTCTGCAAAAAGTTGAACATATTAAAAAGTTTCCACTGGCTGGGAAGATCTCTGAAAACAATATTCTTGTCCGTGAAATTATATTTCTGAGAAATACTTTGTATTACAAAATTTTGAATGCGCAAGAAATTTTAATCGTCACAATACGACATCGTAAAGATTCTTAGTTTCACAACCCCGGATAAATTTCGTCAATTTTTTTTAGCCATTCGTCAGACACGGTTTCAACTTTCAATTCGCTGGCTTTTTTTCGCTCATCTTCGGCCAACACTGTTGATAAATACCTTTCAGTATAGCTTGGGATAATCACAACAATTTTTTTACCTTTATTTTCAGGCTTTGTCGCTTGTCGGATGCCCGCGACAATCGCAGCCCCTGATGAAATTCCCACGGGGATGCCTTCAGTTTTTATAATAAGTTTTGCCATTTTTAAGGATTCATCACTGCTGACTTGTTCAATATGATCATAAATTTTTGTATTCAGTACTGTCGGTACAAACCCCGCACCGATCCCTTGAATTTTATGTGGGCCGGGCTTACCACCAGATAAAACAGCCGACTCTGTGGGTTCCACAGCTATTATCTGAATGTTTGGTTTTTTTTGTTTTAAGACCTCACCAATTCCCGTAATTGTTCCGCCCGTGCCAATGGCACTTACGACCATATCCACTGTTCCGTCAGTGTCATTCCAAATTTCAAGCGCTGTCGTCAGCCTATGAATTTCTGGATTATCAGGATTTGTAAATTGGGAAGGGTAAAATGCATTGGAATTTTTTGAAACCAGCTCAAGTGCCTTCGCCACAGCCCCGCGCATGCCGTTCGCACCCGGAGTCAACACAACCTCAGCGCCTAATAATAGTAACAAAGTTCTGCGTTCCTGGGACATGGTCTCTGGCATAATAAGTGTTAATTTGTAACCCTTGGCCGCACAGATAAATGCAAGGCCAATTCCGGTATTGCCAGAGGTGGGTTCGACGATTTCCATCCCAGCCTTTAATTTTCCTGATTTTTCGGCCGATTCGATCATACTTAAACCAATACGATCTTTGACCGAGCCCAGAGGATTGAAAAATTCTAATTTTAAATATAATTCACCGGGTAAATTTTGCGCCAAACGCTGCAATTTAATTAACGGTGTGTTGCCGATTGTTTTTGTGATGTTGTCGTAGATTTTCATTTGTTTTTTCTCCGTCGAGTTTTACATCCGGTAAACTTTGTTTACATTAAAAACAATTTAAGACTTTGAGTAGTCCATTTTTTCCATAATCTAATATCAGCTGGTCTTCGGTCAATAACGTCAGACCGTGAACTCTTGCCGACGCCACAATCATTCGGTCTGCTGGATCGGCATGAAATCCACCGGGCAACTGGCAGGACTCGACAGCAATTTCTGGACTGATTTGAATAATCTGTAAATTGTATTTTTGAATGCATGTCTTTAACCAATTTAAAACTGGCGTATTCATCTGAAGTCTGTTTTTTGAATTGAGCATCGATATTTCCCAAAGTGTTATTGAAGAAATATAGAATTGATTTTCACGAAATGATTTTTCAATTTTATTTTTTGAGGGACTCAATTGAAAACGCTGATCGCCTTCGGCCAGCCAAATCAGCGCACAGGTGTCTAAAAGCATTTTCAAAGCTGGTGACGTTTTCAGCTTTTCAATCATTATCTTGGGCATTCCATTTTTCATC
>JAYVKY010000099.1:0-2783 GCA_043767965.1 Pseudobdellovibrionaceae bacterium | reverse complement strand
CACTGAAAATCGTAAATATGCTTATGATTTTGATTATACTTTAAGAGATTACATAGTTCGAAGTCTGCAACCATACTTTATTAATGGCAACGCACTTGAAATGGGTTGCTTTGAAGGTGTCTTTACAAAAACATTAACAACACACTTTAAAGATTTGTCAGTCATAGAGGGGTCTTCTGAATTAATTCAAAAAGCAAAGAGTAATACTATCGGAAGCAATGTTAAATTTATATCGGGAATGTTTGAGAACACTAATTTAGAAGAAAAATTCGATAATATATTTTTGATGCATACCTTAGAACACTTAGAAAATCCGGTTTTAGTTTTAAAAAAAATCAAATCATGGCTTAGCGACGTGGGTAGACTTTTTTTAGTTTGTCCTAATGCTAATGCAGCATCCAGGCAAATTGCCGTTCGAATGGGTATTATTGATTACAACTCTGCTGTAACAGAAGGTGAACAGAAACATGGTCATCGCAAAACTTATTCATTAGATACCCTTGAAAATGAAGTTCGCTCATCAGGGCTAAAAATTGACACTACTGGCGGTGTTTTTTTTAAACCATTTGCTAATTTTCAATTCGATAAATTATTAAGCGAAAAAATAATTGATCAAAAATACCTTGACGGCTGTTACAGCCTTGGGATGATTTATCCAGATCTTTGCGCAAGTATCTATGTTATTTGTGGCAAATAAATTTCAGTGAAATTTTTTCTGAACTTCGTTTATTTTTGGGATATCTTCCATTGCCAAGGCGCGATCAACAATTCTTTTTTGCGCAAACGGGTAATTTCTATTAATAAAATTTAAATCAGAAGCATTTTCATATCTCATGCTATAGGCCATACGAAAGGCCTCTTGATTGGAACAAATTTCACTTCTGTGAATAAGAAAAACCGAAAACACTAGCACATCACCAGGTTCCATTTGTACTTTTATAAAATTAAGATGATTGTATACTTCTGGTAAGATCTCATGAATATTTTGTGTTTCATTGCTTTCGCAAAATCCGAGTAAATGTGATTTTGGAATAATTTCAAGTGTATAGCTATTCGCTTTCACTGGGACTAGTGGAACCCATGTTGTTACCGTATCGAGACCACTTTGAAGAGCCGGCCAATCCTGATGGGCACCTACACCGAAATAGCCATCTACAATTTTAAGATTTTCAGCCATAACGTGAAAAACCGGCTGTGTTTGGAAGACAGGCAATTTAATACCAATTGTTTTGGTAAAACCTAAAATATTAGAATTCATTAGGGCTTGATAAATGCTTAGTGTTTTTGCGCAAAGTTTTAAACTGGCAAGATATTTATTCAGGTCTGTACTGTGAAGTTTCTGCATGTCGCTAAATATTGAAGAAGTGTTAGCCCTCGATTCAGCATTTATATCCAGAGTTTCCAACTGTTGCCGAATTATTGTGTGAATATCTAAATGAATTTTATTAATTTCATTTTCAGAAAGTGCACCTTTTAAAATTACATAACCATTTTCATTATAGAACTTTTTATTTTTTTCAATCATTCGTTCCTCCAATACGTATTTGAAATTTACACTTGATTGATTATCGTATAATCAAACTCATTAAGGTCTATACCGCTTTTTGTCGCACAAATTGAGTTCAATACTCGTTTGGGAATAGATAAAAAATTAATAACAGTAAAAATAGTTTTATAAATACCCAATAGGGTAAATAGTTTAATTTTTTGGCGATAACTAAGCGTGCAATTATTAAGCTTTTCTTGTTTCAGAACATGAGCGCAATATTTTATAATTGATTCGCAGAATGTTGGAAGATAACGATAGCTGAGCCATTCGTTGTATTTACGTAAACCATCGATATTAAAGAACCAACCTTTGACGCCGGACATGCCTGAGAACATGCCGCCAGAGTGAACCCGATAACGAGCCCAATCGGCATTAATATAGCGGATTTTGCCATGTTGAGCATGAGCAATTGTGTTAAAAATATCACAAGATAGTGGATTAATAAATTGTCGTGGGACACGATCTTTTAATACGTTACGATAGAGTATCGTTGTTGTATGGAAGAAAGACTGTATTTTGATAAAATCATGCACATCGTGTACAGATTTGATATTTTCGTTATATAAAAAACGGTGTGATGGCATTTCATATTTGTCGTAAAACTTAATTGTATTATGAGCATGGCCTACAAAATCTGAATTTATTTCTAAGAAATCGACCTGGTGCTGCAGCTTGCCATCATAGCACCATAGATCATCGCCCTCCAAGACAGCTATATATTTCGCGCGTAAAGTTTTAAAACCACGGATAAAATTCTTTTGAGTAACTTTGAACCCTATATTTTTTGAATTCATAAAAAGTTTAATTTTTTCGGGGTGTTTTCTTTCGTAATCTAAAAGAATATCTTGTGTGCCGTCAGTAGAGCAATCCTCAATTACATGTATGTTAAATGGAAAATTAGTTTTCTGATTTAGAACACTGTCAATAGCGGCACCTATAAATGGCGCATGATTGTACGTGATAATCATAATTGTAGCTAGCGGGCTATTTGAATTCATTTTGCGCCCATCGAGTTTGTTTGGAGAATAGAATTTCTGGCCTAAAATCATCAAAACAAATTCTTTTGATATTGTAATTAGATAAAGCAGTTTGCCATTGGGGCTCATCTGTTTCGAGATTTTGAATAATAATAATTTCGTAGTGAGGTGCTCTCAGAAGTGCAAACTCTAATATTGTATGATTCCCGCAGATAATTATTCTCGCATTTAGAAATGCACTTATTATTTCGTCATAA
>JAYVKY010000098.1:0-7643 GCA_043767965.1 Pseudobdellovibrionaceae bacterium | reverse complement strand
CTAGAACCCGTGGATATGTCAGTGAATCTAAATAGTCTAAATCCAACATTTATAAAATTAAATACAAATATTAAGTCGGCCTTGATGAATCAAAAATATGTGGTTGGTGTTGGAAATATTTATGCCACTGAGGCTTTATTTCGTGCCGGGATTCATCCGCTGAAACCCTGCTCAAAGGTGACTTTGCAGCAATATCAAAAACTTTGGGTCCAGGTTCGTACGATCTTATTGGAAGCGATTCGCTCTGGCGGATCGACGATTAAAGACTATAAAAATGCAAATAATGAATCAGGGCAGTTTCAGGATCGATTTTTTGTCTATGGCAAGCAAGGTCAACAGTGCGCGGTCTGTAGAAAGAAAATTCTAAATATAAAAATTCAAGGTCGGGCCAGTTTTTTCTGTAAAAATTGTCAAAAATAAGTTTCTGGTTAGATTCTCTTCCAACGACTGGATTTGCCTGAGCCGATAATTTGAATTTTTTTTTGTTTTTTCAGTAAGGATAAAACTTTTTTAATAATTTCTCTGTCGATTGATGGGTTTGTTACCCATAAATCAAATCGTTTACCCAAATGAAATTTTGCCCTATTTTATGAACCGAGGTCTAGTTTTAGGTTTTTTAGAGCTACTTGCCAAGCTGTGCTAACAGTGATTCAATATTGTCATACAAAAAATGAATCACCATGAAGGAGACCTCATCTTGGACACACTCAATGGCCTGTTTGGCAACTACGTCGGATTTTTTCTAATAAACGGCCCATTTTGGATGTGGGTGATTGCATCGATTTTGCTATTTTTAACTATTGGTTTTTTTGATTTGCCTTTGATCGTATGGGCCTTGTCAGGCGCTTTGGTTATCGTTGGATTTGACTTATCGATTGGTCTATTGATTTTGTTTTCGGTAGTCATGTTATTGTTTTTAATCACTCCACTGCGAGCAATGACTGTTTCAAAATTGATTATGTGGGTTTTCAAAAAAGCCCAGTTTATTCCACAAATTTCACAAACTGAACGTACAGCCTTAGAAGCCGGTGTTGTCTGGATTGAAAAGGATTTATTCTCTGGAAAGCCTGATTTTACAAAAATTTTAAAAGAACCCTATGCGCAATTAACAGCTGAAGAACAAGCCTTTGTGAATGGGCCTGTTGAAGAGCTGTGTAAAATGACAGACCCTTGGAAGTTATGGAAAAACCGCGAGATGCCGGCAGAGGCTTGGGAATACACGAAGAAAAAAGGTTTCTTAGGAATGATTATTCCCAAAGAGTACGGCGGTCTTGGTTTTACAGCGATGGCTCATTCAGAAGTCGTTATGAAAATTGCTTCACGTTCACTTCCGCTGTCGATTTCTGTGATGGTGCCCAATTCTTTAGGGCCTGCTGAATTATTAATTCATTATGGAACTGAGAAGCAAAAAAATTATTGGTTACCAAGATTAGCGCGCGGCGAAGAGATACCATGTTTTGGTTTAACTGAACCCTTGGCTGGTTCTGATGCGGGTTCAATTTCAGCCAGTGGCGTTTTATTTAAAGATGCACAAGGTAAATTACTTATTAAACTGAACTGGAATAAACGTTGGATTACGTTAGCATCGATTTCAACTGTGATCGGTCTTGCTTTCAGATTACGTGATCCTGAAAATTTCTTGGGCCGTGGTGAAGATCTAGGTATTACGTGCGGATTAATTCCTTCTAATTTACCTGGTGTTATTATTGGTCGCAGGCATGATCCTTTAACGATTCCTTTTCATAATTGTCCAACACAAGGTAAAGATGTGATCATTAGTCTTGAGGATCATATCGTTGGTGCGACTGAGGGGTGTGGTCAAGGTTGGACGATGCTGATGGAATGTTTAGCCGCAGGTCGCGGAGTATCGCTTCCGGCACAATCAACGGGCGGAGCAAAACTTGCTTTCCGAACGGCTTCTTCGCACGCATTAGTACGAAAACAATTTGGCGTCAGTATTGGAATGTTTGAAGGTGTTGAAGAGCCCTTGGCTAGAATCGGTGCGACGGCGTACGCGCTGGAGGCAATGAGGCGCTTTACATTAGGTGCTCTTGATAAGAATATTAAACCGCCTGTCGTAACAGCAATGATGAAGTATCATGCGACTGAAATGAGTAGACGTTGCATGAATGATGCAATGGATATTATGGGTGGTGCGGGAATTTCTTTAGGTCACAGAAATTTAATTGCCGAAGGTTATATTGCAACTCCGATTGGTATTACGGTTGAGGGCGCAAATATTATGACTCGAACTTTGATTATTTTTGGTCAAGGTGCGCTACGTTGTCATCCCTATGCATTTGACGAAGTTCGCACGCTTGAAACGAATGACGTAAAAGGTTTTGATAAAGCTTTTTTTGGTCACATCAGTCACGTGGTCAGAAATCTTTGTCGTTCAATATTGTTATCTGTGACACGTGGATATATTGCCTGTTCTCCGAAAGGGGCACATCCCAAAACTAAAGTACATTATCGCAGGCTTCAGTGGGCTTCGGCCACATTTGCAATTTTAGCTGATGTTGCCATGGGTACATTGGGTGGCCAGCTAAAAATGAAAGAAAAAATCACAGGGCGATTTGCCGATGTCTTTTCACATTTATATATGTCAACAGCGGTTTTACGACGATTTATGTATGAAGGTCAGCGCGAAGAGGACCTTCCGTATGTTCAATTTTTCTTAAAACATTCAATGAGTGAAATACAAAAATCTTTTGATGGAGTCTTTGATAATTTAAAAATACCAGGCTTTCGTTGGATGATGAAAGATGTGTTCGGGGCCTGGTCACGTGTGAATTCCATCGGTTCACAAGGAACGGATGGCTGGTCGCATTTAATTTCAAAAGCGATGATGACTGCGGGTGAGCAGCGTGATCGTATGACAGCGGGAATTTATTGGGTCGGCGAAAAATCACATGGCTTAACAAATGTTTTAGATCGTTTATCAAAAAATGACCAAACCGCACGTTTAGAGAATGCTTTTAATGTAGTGACACGTGCCGAGGCTGCCGAGAAAAAAATCAGATCAGCCTTTAAGGCAGGATCCATTGTCAGCAAACGTGGACTTAAAGCCTGGGAAGAATCATTGGGCAAAAAAATCATTTCAAATGATGAATTTCAGCTTTTACAAGATGCCGATAAGGTGCGTTTTGATGCTATATTAGTTGATGATTTTTCAGAGGAAGAATATCAAAATAAATTAAAATGATTATCTCTGATTTCGATCTTTATGGTAACCACGCTGTTCAACATGACGAGATTCTGAGACAACTGTTTCTCTGACAACAACGACTTTGATTTGTCCGGGATACTGCATTTCTTCTTCGATGGTTTTGGCAATTTGTTCAGCAATCTTTGAGGCTTGTAAGTCATCAACTTGACGTGAATTCACATGAACGCGGCATTCTCTGCCGCCATTTAAAATAAAGACGTCGGTAACACCGTTAAAGCGCTTAGAAATTTCTTGCAGTCCGGTCACTTTTTGTGTGTAGGTCTCCATAGTGCTTCGTCGTGCACCGGGTCTGCCGCCAGAAATTGCATCTGCTGCGATAACTAAGAAATCCATTTCAACTTCTGGTTGAACATCATAGTGATGGGCCCGTACGGCATGAATAATATCGACATGTTCATTTCTGGCAGCAATAAAGTCGGCACCGATGACGGCGTGGCTACCGTCAAATTGATGATCAAGAGCTTTCCCTAAATCATGAAGTAGTCCGGATCGTCTTGATTTTTTAATATCAACGCCAAGTTCTGAGGCCAACAGACCTGCAAACCAACCCACTTCGCCGCAGTGAAAATATTGGTTTTGTGTATATGAATAACGAAATCGCAAAGAGCCCATAACTTGTTTGATCTCTGGGTGCATGTCTTGAAAGCCAAGCTCTTTTGAGAGTTGTTCGCCATCCTTTTTAATTTGTTTTAATAAATCGACTTTTAAAGTTTCAGAAACGCGTCGAATATATGTAGGATCTGTTAATTTGCCAGATTTTTCTGTATCACGAAAAATCTTTTCAAAGATTCGACGAGTCAATTCTCGACGAACAGGATCGTATCCGACAACCTGAATATTAAACAAACGTTCAGGCTCTGGATTTTTATCAATTAATACATCACAGCCCGTAACGTCTTGAATAACAGCAATATTTTCATCTAGTCGAGCGCAAAAAAGTGATCTTACTTTTTCGTCAGGAAAAAACGTCGAAGAAATATTTCTTTCGGTGCTCATCTCTTTTGAAAAGCGATCGATACATAAGGCTAAAATACGTTTTGCTTTGGCTTCTGAATATTCTTTAGCTTCGGCCTCTGTGGATTCAATGAATTTTTCAACATCAGCCTGAACATCATTAATTAGTTTTTGTTTAATCTGATCTATGACATCTGCCAAAACTAATTGTGTTTTAAGGATCAATTCTTTCTGGTAGTTTTCTTGTGACTTTAGAAGTTCAGTTTGAATGGTATCTAATTTTTTTTGTGAATCTGTCAGACTCATAGATAGGGCGCGCAGTTCGTTTTCATTTTGCATTAAAACTTGTCGACCCTGTTTATCTTGTTCTTCGTATATTTTTTTTCTGGATTGAATTTGATCATCCAAATCAGTGCATTTCTCTTCGATGTTCAAATGTGACTCTTCAACTTTGCTCCAAAGCTCGAGTTCAATTTCTTGACTGCGCTCAAGGCGTTCTTGTTCGTCTTGTTCAAATAGGTCTTTAGCCTCTTTAAGTGTTTCATCGGCTTCATTTTTGGCTTCTTTGATAACAGCAGATTGAACCCATTTATAAACTAAAAATAAAACGAAGAAACTCAGAATAAAGCCTGAAATTAAAAAAATAAAAAAATTGATTGAAAACATTGTTGAGGTCTCCGTTATTAGAACGTCTAAGCGTTTAATTTTTTGTATGCATTGTAGATTACGCGGAATTAATTTAAAGGTGAATCGAATTGATTCTATCAAAGTGCGTTAAAGGCTTGTTTAAATTCAAAATTTAAGACATCTTAAAAAAACTATTTTCAAAGGAATTCGCATGCAAATTTGGTCTTGGATTAAAAAATCATTATTTTTATTGATAACTGTTACAATTCTTGTTTGGATCTTTATTTTCAACTGGTCGTTTGTCTTTAAAAAGAAAATTATTGGTGAAGTTGTTGCCGTCGAAAGAGTGGCTGGGACGCTGACTGTCATTACGAACTCTAAAGATGCTATTAATCCTCAGGCTTTTTCATTTTCAGTCGCAATTAGAGATTTAAAAACAAGTGAAATTCACATGGCTTCAAGCGAAGATCGTCAATGGGCGGCAGTTCAAAAGGGCAACTGCGCAGTTGCCGCATTTTTTCCGTATCCACCATGGAACCTACAAAAGGGATCGACTTCACATAACGCGCGACTACTTAAAAATTATACGGATTGTAAATTGGCGACAGAGGAAGAGTCTCTCTGGGATAAAATCAATTTTTTCTTTCTAATGAACTAAAGTTGCGTCGATAAATTAAAGACAGTTTATCTAAAAATAGAAAAGCTAGCAAGGCTTATGCGGTACATGGGTTGATGATTCATGTGCTGGCTTTTTTGATAAATCAAATAACTCATCGTCAGCATAATAAAAATCAAAAACCAATTTCGCATTTGCATATAAAATAACATACTTAGGTATTTATCTTATTTTTAGCGTTGAAGTAAAGTTGAATATATTGCCAGCCACTTAAAATACTTAATCCTACGCTGAACCACAATAGGGCATAGCCTATTCTTTGAGATGGAAAAAATGTATGTAAATCGTTCACCATAAGCAGGGGTATAGAAATCATCTGCAGAGCGGCTTTCCACTTGCCAGTGGTTTGCGCATCAATAATGACATGATCTGCAGATGCTGCGGCCCTGATGCCACCGATCAGAGTATCGCGACTAATAAATAAAATCACCATCCAAATATCAACTTTTTGAAGTGCAACCAAGACTGTTAAAACACTGCTGACTAAAATTTTATCAGCAACTGGATCTAAAAATTTTCCAAGATTTGTAACCGCATTTAATTTTCGAGCATAATACCCATCATAGTAATCGGTGACAGAGGCCAAGCAAAACAAACCAACACAGAGCCAATTTAAAATTTCATTTTGAAAAGACAATCCAACGACAATGGGTAATGTTAAAAAAATTCGAAACAAGGTTAAACCTAGGGGGATTTTTTTATTATTCATATTCAGGTTAAATGTTGAGGGGTTAAACCCACTCTGTCAAGATATGGTCATGCATGTATTACAACGCCGAGTTCAGGTCTACGAGACAGACCTTATGGGTATCGTTCATCATTCAAATTATATTCGCTACTGCGAAGAGGCTCGCGTGCATTTTTTTTTACAGAACCAAATTCTTGATACTTCGAATGCGGCTGTTTTTTCGCTGACGGTCGTTGGGCTACAGTTTAAATATATTAAGCCCTTAAAGTACGGCGATTTATTTCATATTTGTATTCAAATTCGTACTTTCGGAGCAAGGCTGTTTATTCAGTATAAAGTTTTTAATCCAGAAAACGAAGTTTGTGTGATCGCCGAGACAGTCCATTGTTCAGTGGATGAATCGTTTAAAGTTTTAAGATTAAAACAAAGATTAATCGATGATCTATTAGAAAAAAATAAGGAGATATCATGGACCGAAACCTGGCTTTAGAATTTGTACGAATTACAGAAGCTGCGGCATTGTCATCGGCTCAATGGATGGGCCGAGGCGAAGAAAAAGCAGCAGATCAGGCGGCTGTTGATGCCATGAGAAAAGCTTTTGATAGTGTTGCGATTGATGGAACTGTCGTGATCGGTGAAGGCGAACGGGACGAAGCGCCAATGCTGTATATCGGAGAAAAAGTGGGCCGTAATAACATAGACAGTCCAGCCATTGATATCGCGCTTGATCCCCTTGAGGGCACAACAATTTGTGCCACCGGTGGAGTCGGTGCAATTTCGGTAATTGCCTGCGCACAAAAGGGCGGCTTTTTACATGCACCCGACACTTATATGGATAAAATTGCTTGCGGTCCCGAAGGAAAAGGGCAGATCGATATTGATTTGTCGGCAACTGAAAATATTCATCGTATTTCTGAAGCACTCAGGAAGCCAGTTGGTGATTTAACAGTTGTCATTTTAGATCGTGCACGACACTCAGATTTGATCGCAGAAGTTCGAAAAAGGGGTGCCCGTATACATTTGATCGGTGACGGGGACGTTTCCGCAGCTGTCGCGGCAGGATGGCAAGATTCAGGCATTGATTTATTAATCGGTATAGGTGGCGCTCCTGAAGGAGTTATCTCGGCAGCGGCAATGAGATGTTTAGGTGGTGATTTTCAAGGTCGTTTGAAGTTTCGTAACGAAGAAGAGAAATCACGCGCTTTAAGAATGGGTATTAAAGATCTGAATAAAAAATATACCTTGAACGAACTTGCCAATGGACATGTTATGTTTTGTGCCACTGGCGTAACCGATGGTCCGCTTTTAAAAGGTGTTAAGATATTACCTGGGGGGCGAGCAAAAACTGAATCAGTGGTTATGCGTTCGCAGACCGGAACCATTCGTAATGTTGAAACATATCATAATTTTTCTTTGAAAAAAATGTAAAGGGTTTTTATATGGAGCTGATTTGTTTTCAATGTCAGAGG
>JAYVKY010000097.1:0-4408 GCA_043767965.1 Pseudobdellovibrionaceae bacterium | reverse complement strand
TGCAAATAGCTGGTCTGACAGATGCTCGATGCCTTCTTGAAAAACAGCCAAATCAAATGAATTCTCAGCGGCAGGAAATGTTTTTTGCAGGTCGGCCATTTCGCATTTTATTTTATCCGAATTAAAAAATTCTGGAAACATATCCCAAGCTGTCACTTGGGAACCCTGATCGTTTAAATAATTTGATGTAAAGCCAGACCCAGCAGGAAAATCAAGCACTGCTTTTTTTGAAAAAACAGTGTTTGAAAGTGCTCGAATGAACAGATCTTTAATTTCTTTTGAGCCAAGAAGGTACAGCATTCGCTTACTTCAACATCGATTTCAGTGTTGTTCCCATATCTGCTGGGCTGCGCGAAATTTTACATCCAGCGGCCGCAAGGGCTGCAAATTTAGCTTCAGCCGTGCCCTTGCCTCCACTGATAATTGCGCCCGCATGGCCCATGCGTTTTCCGGCCGGGGCAGATGCTCCGGCTATAAAAACAGCGACTGGTTTTTTAAATTCCTTCTTGATGTATTCAGCGGCCTCTTCTTCCGCAGTTCCGCCGATTTCACCAATCATAATGACTGCATCAGTATCCTTATCCGCATTAAATAACTTTAATATATCAATAAAATTTGTTCCATTGACTGGGTCGCCACCAATACCAACACATGTTGATTGGCCAAGGCCAAGGGCAGATAATTGACCAACAGCTTCGTAAGTTAAAGTACCTGATCTTGACAATACGCCAATGCGACCTTGTTTATGAATATGACCAGGCATGATACCAATTTTACATTCACCCGGAGTAATAACACCAGGGCAGTTTGGTCCGATTAAACGCGTACGTTTGCCTTCCATATATTTTTTAACTTTCACCATATCCAAAACAGGGATTCCTTCGGTAATACAGATAACCAAATCTAAATCTGCGTCAACTGCTTCCATAATTGAATCTGCAGCGAATGGAGGCGGAACAAATATCATTGATGTATCACACCCTGTCTTTTCTTTTGCTTCTTTAACTGTATTAAAAACCGGTATTCCTAAGTGAGTAGTGCCACCTTTCCCTGGTGTTACTCCGCCAACTATATGTGTGCCGTAGGCCTTGCATTGCTCGGTGTGAAAAGAACCTTGAGATCCCGTAATACCTTGGCAGATTACCTTTGTATTTTTATTAATTAATATAGACATTTTTTTCCTTACTTAATGGCTGCAGTTATTTTTTTTGCTGCGTCTGTTAAATCATTTGCGGGGATGATATTTAGGCCACTATCGGCCAATATTTTTTTACCAAGCTCTACATTTGTTCCCTCTAGGCGAACAACTAATGGAACTTTTAGGCCAACTTCTTTAGATGCTGCAATAACGCCTTCGGCAATCACATCACATTTCATGATACCCCCAAAGATATTAACTAAAATTCCTTTAACATTTGGATCTTTTAAAATAATTTTAAATGCATTTGTAACCTTTTCTTTATTAGCGCCGCCGCCGACATCTAGAAAGTTTGCTGGCGTTGCCCCGTGCAACTTAATAATATCAAGCGTAGCCATGGCAAGCCCCGCGCCATTCACGAGGCATCCGATGTTTCCATCAAGCTTAATAAATGCAAGATCAAATTTTGATGCTTCAATTTCAGTAGGTTCTTCTTCAGATAAATCTCGAAGTTCCATTATTTGCGGCTGCCTGTAAAGCGCATTTGAATCGAAATTCATTTTAGCATCTAAACAAATAACATCATTTTCTTTGGTCACAACGAGTGGATTAATTTCAGCAATTGAACAGTCGCATTTAACAAATGCTTCATACAAACTCAACATAAATTTCACGGCCTTATTCACAATTTCAGGTGACATTCCAATGGCAAACGCAAGCTCACGAGCCTGCCAAGCACCCAGTCCCGTAACGGGGTCGATATCTACTTTTTTAATTGCATTCGGGTTATGTTCGGCAACTTCCTCGATATCCATGCCACCCTCAGATGAAGCCATCATAGTGACTCGGCTGGTTGCGCGATCTATCAAGCAGGCAACATAATATTCTTTAGCGATATTGCAGCCTTGTTCGATAAAAACTTTCTGAACTTTTTTTCCTTCGGGACCAGTTTGGTGAGTCACCAAAGTCATCCCGATAATTTTTGAGGCCCACTCATGAACTTCATCTAAAGATTTTGCAACCTTAACACCACCGCCTTTTCCTCGGCCACCAGCATGAATTTGGGCCTTTACAACCCAAACGCCTCCGCCGATAAGTTTTGCGGCAGCGACAGCCTCATCTGGGGATGAGGCAATGTGGCCTCGAAGTGTTTGTACTCCAAATTTTCTAAGAACTTCCTTGGCTTGGTATTCATGAATATTCATTTTATATTTTATCCTACAATGTATTTTTATTTATTGAACAGTTTTTAAAAGAGCAACTAAGCTGCGAACGGCTTCGACAGATTTATCAAACTCAGCTTTTTCGTCAGCATTCATTTTGAAATCGATGATTTTCTCCATACCATTACCGCCCAGTTGGCACATCACACCGACCATTAGGTTATCTTTTACTCCGAATTCACCATTTAATTCAACAGCACATGGGATAATCCTTTTTTGATCTTTAATGATAGCTTCTGCCATTTCAATCGCACCACGAGACGGAGCATAATATGCAGAGCCAGTTTTTAAATGACCACCGATTTCGGCGCCAGCTTGTTTTGTTCTGGCAACAATTGCATTAATTTTTTCCATAGGTAATAAATCAATTAACGGCACAGAGCCAACAGCGGCAGTACGAACAACTGGCATCATCGCATCGCCATGGTTACCCAAAACAACAGCCGTTACATCTTTGACTGAAACATTGAGTTCTTCAGCGATGAAAGCTCTGAATCTTGCTGAATCTAAAGATCCGCCCATACCGATCACGCGTTCACGCGGAAAACCCAGTTGTTGTTTTGCATATACAGCCATAACATCCATTGGGTTACAAACAACGATCACAACAGAATTTGGTGCGTTCACTTTAATTCCGGCACAAACGTCTTTGACGATTTTTGCATTGATACCAACCAGTTCATCGCGGCTCATGCCCGGTTTGCGCGGCATTCCTGCTGTGATAATAACAATATCAGCATCTTTGATGTCGGCGTAATTTGAAGTCCCTTTAATTTTTGTATCAAACATTTCAATCGGTGCAGACTGAGACAAATCCATCGATTTGCCGATTGCAGTTCCTTCGTTAACATCTAACAAAACAACATCGCCGAGTTCTTTTTGTGCAGCCCAATGAGCCGTCGTAGAGCCAACAAATCCCGCACCAATAACTGCAATTTTTTTACGTTTATGCGCCATAATTTCTCCTTTAGAAAATCCGTTTTAATTATTTTTATGAATGTATTTGTTTTAAATGATCAGTGAAAAAACCTCAAGCCCAGTCTTAGTTGTTGAGTGTGTCATTCAGAGGTGTTTCGAATTTATGTAAGTCGCAAGCGCGCTTAATTCATACGCAAAAGAGCAATTTTGAATTTTACTTGATTCTTGCTTATAATTTGCTTTGAATAGGGGTTAAAGCGGGGTTTTATGAAATCAATTTTAATGACTTTAGTCGTTTGCATATCTGGCACAGCATTTTCTCAAATTGAAACAAAGACATCAATTTTTTTAAAGAATCAAAAAATCGATAACGAGGGCATTGAAATATATTCTTCAAATCTTGAAATGAAGGCTCACAAAAAAATTGGTATTGGTGTGGCATCTGGCGGAATGACGGGCGGATTCGGTTTGAACGCAGAATTTAATTTAGAACCTCAAAATACTCTGTTTGTTGGAATGGGCCGAGGTGATGCATACAATTCTTTTAATTTGGGTTGGAAATATAATTTCGAATCAGAGTATTTGTCGCTCTACACCAAGGTCGGGTACGGAAAGTGGTTTAACAATAGTTCAGGTGCAGGTTCGGCGAACTCAAATGATATTTTAAAACGAGTTTTGACTGATTCAGAAATTCGTGAAAATAAGTTTGCAACAGATTTTTTAGCCGGCGGCGCCGGCGTAGAGTACAACCAACTTGAAGGCGAATTAGCAGGAGTTAATTTTTCCGGCGAATTGCTTATGATGACAGAAATTAAAAGATCAGTCTATTTACCAACAGGCTCAATTGGAGTTATGTATTTCTACTAGGGTTTTTGGCGAGTCATATTTTCTTTAGTGAAATCAGATAGTTACAATATAAATTTTTGACATAAAAAAAGGGCCGACATCACTGTCGACCCTTTTCGAAAGCTTATCGCTTTACAAAAAGAACTACTTCTTTTTCTTTTTAGTAGCTTTTTTTGTAGTTTTTTTAGCAGCTTTCTTAGTTGCTTTTTTTGCTTTTTTCTTAGCCATGGTTGCTCCTCTCGGGTGATTCTATTTCTAAAATCACGTTGTTGTTGTTTCGACT
>JAYVKY010000096.1:0-2584 GCA_043767965.1 Pseudobdellovibrionaceae bacterium | reverse complement strand
CCGCTCTTTCTGTAAAATACTTTCTAAATGAGCGATGTCATTGTGTTTGAAAAATCTTGATGTTGCTTTTGACATTTGCATTCCATCTTGAATAGATGCATGACAAAGCATATCCGCTATAACTAAATCATTTGCAACCGCAACTGCGGAAATAATACCTATGTTTGCAACATAGCCAGAATTAAATAAGATCGTTGCTTCTTGTTTATGAATTTTTGCTATTTTATCACAAAGTTCCAAATGCAAATCTGACGTACCAGTTGTTACCGGCGATCCTGTCGAACCAAATCCATAGAGATCCATTGCATTTTGAGCTGCCTTAATAACTTCAGGATGAGACCCTAAACCCAAATAATCATTTGATCCCATAACAATATAATCTTTTCGATTATTCTTTCTAACGCGCGATAATTGTACGCGTTCACCTTTTGATGCTTCCCTGACAGTTTTATAGCCGTATTTCTTACTCTTCTCCCATTGAACTCTAAATGTATCAAATTTTCTCATACGATCAAAAAGATCTACATTCGAATATTCGCTTTCTACGAAGTGGGCTAACGAAAATTTATCTGAACTCAGCTCCTCAGTTTTACCATCATCCAGAAATTCAAATTGTAAATCAAATAATTTTGAAAGTGGCCCAGCGACAGGAACTTTGACATCGACAGTGGAAAATGCAATATCAAATATATTATTTTTTTCTTCGATACGTCTGAATACTAATCGACCCAAAGTTAATTCATTTTTTTCCCATACTAATTTCGAGGCTGATACAATTTGATCTAAGAAGCTATTTTTTTCAGATTCACTAAAATTATAAGTTGTTGTACAGGCTAGGCCATTTTGTGAACAGTCCAATACATTAAATTCAATTTTGTCCCCAGTTGAATGATCAATAATGAGCTTTAGGTTTACATCATTTTTGACTTTGAACCTTTTTGAACGCAACTGTTTATCGATTGAACTCATAGTTGTACCTCTAATTCTCATATCGGTGCTCTGCTGCATTATTTCAATACAACCTATGTCCAGCTATAGTCCAGCTCGCACTCTGCAACGCGCTAAATTTGGTCTCTCATAGCACATAACAAAAAAGCCCACGCTGTTATTGCGTGGGCTCAAGATGATTATTTATTCTGTGTCATCGTCAAACTATTTGACGTCTAGAACTGTGAACTAATTAAATACTTTCACAGTTCCCTTCGACTCAACGATCTCGCCGACTGTTGATCTGATCAGATCAAGACGACCTTTTTTGACTGTAATTTTGTCGACGTGAATGCCGCACAAAATTGTGCGTCCACATGACAGGCCGATGTCGACTTCTTTAAGTGATACATTCCCAGTTGAACTGTAAATAAAAGTTTTACCTTTCAATACAGATAACTTACCCAACGAATCAGCTTTCGATATGTCAATAGCCTGTTTTGCATATTTTATCGCAAGCTCTGCGCAGTTCGCATTAGCTGAGTTAGCCTCAGGAGCACTAACCTCGTCGCTGATTGCATCAATTGGATGCTGGCTGTTGCTTGCAACGTCCAGCACACTTGCTGGTTGATGATCTTTAACATCACTTGCACTGTCAGCTGACTGATTACCCTGACCACCTTCTGCTGCATGACCATTCCCCTGCTGACTGACTGCGACTGGCACATCTGCAATCACTGCTGGTTGCTGACTTGGCACCTCGCCCGAACCCGAGCTTGAGCCCGAACCCGTGCCGGAAGCTGCACTTGAATCTGAACTTGAACTTGAACTTGATCCAGAACTCGATCCTGCAACTGCTGGTGCATCCGTAATCACTGCAGGTTCATCTGTTATAACATCAACTGCAGGCTGTGTGCTTTCCGGTATCGGCGCCGGAGTATCAATTAAAATAACAGCATCAATATTGCCATTACCATCCTGAATAATTGCCCTGGTATTGTCTTGTTTTAAAACAGCTGAATCAGAGACCTTTAGCCCTGGCTGAATTTGACCACAATTTTGATATGAGACTATCACACCTAGTCCTATGACGCCCAACATCACCAATTTAATATTTTTTGTACTCATTTTACGTTCCCCCTATAAACCAATACTGCAAAATGCAGACTAAACCAAAATTACTACAATTGAACTAATCCGAAAAAAATGCCGAACTTTTTTTCATTGAAAAAAAAATCTACGATAATTTGAACATTCTTAATTCGAGAAAACGTTTCACTATGATTCTAAACGTTTCGCAATGATTCACTGACTAAAACAACAAGCCAAATCCTATGTTCAAATTTTGACTGATTTGAATTTTTTTAGAAAAACTCGTTTTTTCAGGAGCCACCTGTGTCGATCTTATGTTCAGTGAAATCGGATTATAAATTTGGTGAGCCGAAACACCATACCCTAATTCAAAAAATATCTTTTTTGAAAAATACGTTTGAAAACCCAGACTGTAATTAAAGTTCGGCAGATATTCTTTACCATATTCAGTCATACCCAGTGAATAGCGGGCCAAAAAATTATTCGTCAGTATCAAATTGCGACTCAGACTGATTTTTCCGTAAAAATATAACTGCTCGAGGTACAGAAAATAAGAATTTCCCGG
>JAYVKY010000095.1:0-2728 GCA_043767965.1 Pseudobdellovibrionaceae bacterium | reverse complement strand
AATTGGTCGCGGACAACGTGAATTAATCATCGGAGATCGTCAAACTGGTAAAACAGCAATCGCCGTAGATACAATTATCAATCAAAAAGGCCAAAACGTTCATTGTTTTTATGTGGCAATTGGCCAGAAGCAATCAACAGTTTCATTGGTTGTTGAGAAATTACGCCAGGCCGGCGCAATGGAATATACAACAGTAATTTCGGCGGGCGCCGCAGATCCGGCACCGATGCAGTTTTTAGCTGCGTATTCTGGAACGGCAATGGCTGAATACTTTCGCGATAGCGCAAAGCATGCATTAATTATTTATGATGATCTTACAAAACAGGCCCAGGCATATCGACAAATGTCATTATTGCTTCGTCGTCCGCCAGGCCGGGAAGCCTACCCAGGCGATGTATTTTATTTACATAGCCGCCTGTTAGAGCGCGCCGCCAAGTTGTCTGACGACAAGGGTGCGGGTTCGCTAACTGCCCTGCCTGTGATTGAAACTCAGGCGGGTGATATTTCGGCCTATATTCCAACAAATGTAATTTCTATTACTGATGGTCAGATTTTCTTAGAATCCGATTTGTTTTATAAGGGCGTTCGACCCGCGATTTCAATTGGTAAATCGGTTTCGCGCGTGGGTGGATCGGCGCAAATTAAAGCAATGAAACAAGTTGCAGGCTCTATTAAGCTTGAGCTTGCTCAGTTTCGTGCGCTAGAGGCATTTGCGGCATTCGCATCTGATTTGGACAAGGCTTCACAGCAACAATTGTCGCGTGGTCGTCGTTTGGTAGAAGTTTTAAAACAGGGCCAATATCAACCGGCGCGAGTGGAAGACCAAGTCGTTATGATTTTTGCTGCAACAAATGGTTATACGGACTCGATCCCTGAAACTGATGTCAGCCGCTATGAAAAAGAAATGCTTCAGTTTGTAAAACAAAAATACACAAGCTTGCTTTCAACAATTGCTGATAAAAAACAAGTGTCTGATGACAACAAAAAAGAACTTGTTCAGGCTTTGGTTGAATTCAAATCAATTTTTCAGGCCTCTAAATAACATTTCGGAAGGCATGAAGTGGCGAATTTAAAAGACATACGCTTACGAATCGAATCAACGAAGAATACGCAGCAAATCACCAAAGCAATGAAGCTGGTTTCTGCGGCCAAGTTGCGTAAGGCCCAACACAATATCACAAATATGCGCCCGTATGCGATAACACTAAAGCAGGTTATCGCAAACATCGCGGCCACTCAAAAAGTATCACATCCGCTGATGACAAAAAAACAAACAGTAAAATCTGTTTTATTGGTTGTTTTAACGTCTGACCGCGGTCTTTGCGGTGGCTTCAATTCAAACATTAATAAATTCGCTGATCGCTATATGATTGAAAATAAAAACAATTTTGAAAAAATTGAATTTATTTTCATAGGCAAGCGCGGTGCTGATTTTTTCGCTCGCAAGAATGTAAGGGCGATTGAGTCATTTACAAAGCTTGAGAAAGAAATTTCTTACGGCCTTGCAAAATCCATCGCAGAAAAACTGATTTCTTATTACGAGGCCGGCAGCTATGACGAAATTCGCATGGTTTATAACGAATTTAAATCAGCGATTTCTCAGCAGGTTGTTTGCGAAACCTTATTGCCCGTCGAAATTGACAAATCATCATTCACAACAAGCACTCATGAGTTTGCCACGGATATGATTTTTGATCCGGCGCCAGAAAAAATCATTGAAGACTTGTTAAAGAAAAATTTTAATCTTCAGGTATACCGGGCGATGTTAGAGTCCGTTGCCTCTGAACATGGAGCGCGCATGACGGCTATGGAAAATTCGTCTAACAATGCCCGTGATATGATTAATAAATTAACGCTTCATTATAATAAAGCACGACAAGAAAAAATCACGACCGAATTGACAGAGATAGTCTCTGGCGCAGAATCATTAAAATAGAAAATAAATTTTAAGTTTAATAAATATAAAAAAGTTAAAGAGGTAAAAAATGGCTAACGGAAAAGTAAAACAAGTATTGGGACCTGTTGTTGACGTTGAATTCGACGCAAACTCGATGCCCGCAATTTACACGGCCCTTCGTGTGACTAATAAATCTATTTCTGAAAAAGAATATAATTTAGTTCTAGAAGTGGCCCAGCACTTGGGTGACGGCGTAGTTCGTACGATTTCTATGGACTCAACAGAAGGCCTTGTTCGCGGAGCCGAGGTTAAAGATACAGGCAACATGATTATGGCACCCGTAGGACGCGAAGCTTTAGGACGCATTGTGAATGTTATTGGCGAACCTATTGATGAAATGGGCGAAGTTAAATCAAAAGAGTCTTGGCCAATTCACAGGGCCGCGCCAAAATTTGAAGACCAGGCAACATCTGCAGAAATGTTGATGACGGGAATTAAGGTTGTCGATCTTTTAGCCCCATACGTAAAAGGTGGAAAGATTGGCTTATTCGGCGGTGCTGGCGTTGGAAAAACAGTTTTAATTCAAGAGTTAATTCGAAACATTGCAACAGAGCATGGTGGTTTTTCTGTTTTTGCAGGCGTTGGCGAAAGAACGCGCGAAGGCAATGATTTGTGGCACGAGATGAAAGATTCAGGCGTTATCGCAAAGACAGCGTTAGTTTTTGGTCAAATGAACGAGCCACCAGGGGCGCGTGCGCGCGTTGCTTTAACGGGCTTAACTATGGCTGAATATTTCCGTGACGTTGAAAAACAAGACGTTCTTTTTTTCGT
>JAYVKY010000094.1:0-4330 GCA_043767965.1 Pseudobdellovibrionaceae bacterium | reverse complement strand
GGAAGAATGGAGTGAAGAGATCGTCAGAATGTGGAGATTTAGTAAAACAAATTCGATTACGGAGGGTTTACATCGGCGAATGGATGAGATACAAAACAGTGCTTACGGAATGCATAATTTTAACAATTATCGTCTAAGAGTAAAAGCCTATTGCGGCTAACAGAAACTCCAGGTGCCCCTACCTTTGGAGGAGAACCGATCAAAGACATCGTTTGTCTTAATTTTTGTCGAACTTGATCCGGTATCAATATAAAATCGTACAGAATTGTTATCTATTTTCCCTGTAGCAAATATTCGACCTGAATCTTCTTCCTCTTTCAAAATTTCTATTGGTAGTTCGCTCAAAACAACTCCCTTTTCGAGATGATTTTTATGAGTACAGCCAGAAAATCCGATTAAAATAAATAAGAATTTAATCAAGTGAAAATTTTTATGCTGTATATAATATATCGAATCCTGAATCATATTATGAAGATAGAAATAAACAGTAATATTTGCAATTGATTTAACTATCAATTTTTTGAAAAGCTTAATATTTTACCTCGATTCTCAGCCGTAAAATCGCCAATACGGGAATAATCCGATGCAAATGCCTCCGGAGTCAGGTGCGAATACCTTTGGGTCATATCGACTGACTTGTGACCAAGAATTTTTTGCAGTTTAAATAAATCTCCTGAGGACATCATCCAGTGGCTTGCGAATGTATGACGCTGAGAGTGAAAAGTAATATATCCAATCGGCAAATTTGCTAGTACCAATACTTGCTTTAGCTTTTCTTGAAAAATCCTGTTGGATTTGCGAAGCATAGCTCCGTGTTTATTGGGAAATACAATGATACCTGGATTTTTTAATCGCCATTCTCGCAACAGTGGCAATAATGGATCAAGAATTGGAATATATTTAATTTCACTATTTTTTGTCAGTGTATCGTAGCTTCTTTGAACGATAATTAGTCTTCGCTCAAAATTGATATCACTCCACTCAAGGCCCGCACATTCACCAGCCCGACAACCTGTATAAATCGCAAAAGCGTAAAGGTAATAAGCAGTATCATCTTTTGCCCTCGCCGCAGTTAGAAATCTTTGAATCTCTTCGCCAGTTCGTAGGTATTTAAAATCTTTCTCTCTAATTCCAACTTTAGGCTTTCTAATTTTAGGAATTTTTTCGATCCAATTTAATTCAAATGCAACATTCACCATGGTTGTTAACAAAGTTAAAATATTAGAGACAGTTTTAGGTTTCAGATGTTTTTTTGTTAATTTAAATTGTTCAACGTGAAGGTAAATGTCGTTTAATAAAATTTGATCGAAATATCGAGACAAGTGTGCACGAATAATTGAAGCATCGTCATCAGGGTTTCTTTTTTGCGAAGAGTAATTTGTTTGATAGTATTCAAAAAGTTCACTGCATTTTTTGGGTTCTACACGAATGCGTTTTTCACCAGATTTAAATTGCAGTTGTTCCGCTTGAAACTTGATTCCATGCTCAACGGCATCGCTGTATCTATCAAAAATAAAGCTGTGCCGTTGATCCAAAATATCGTAAGGGCGAATTCTCCATTTGTTTCCATGTTTCTTAGGCTTAATCATTTAATCCTTCTAGCGAAGGAGGCGCAGAAATTATCCCGCAAAAAAATCAGGTATTATTTTGCGATCGTATCAACATCGAATTGATAACCAAATCATTGTCATAGGCCCAAGAAAGGCCCAGAAATAAAAAAAGGGTTATGAACCGAAATTCATAACCCTTTGTATTTTCTAAGAAAAAATTGGTTGCGGGGGCAGGATTTGAACCTACGACCTTCGGGTTATGAGCCCGACGAGCTACCGGGCTGCTCCACCCCGCGACAGTAGTTGTTCGAACAAGCTATATAAAGGCGTGGTCCTTGTCACGACAAATCACGATAAATCTCAATTAATTCTATATGCGCTATCATATATGCTTTAAGATCAAAAATGGGCTTAGGATCTAAGCATTAAATGTCTGAAAGTATTTTCATTACTTCATCCGTCAACTTCGGAAGCACCTCGAGCGCTTTCATATTTTGATGAATCTGCTCAACACTGGTCGCACCCGTAATCACCGTACTGACATTTTCATTTTTTAAACACCATGCGATACCCAATGCCGCGGGCTCGACACTTAATTCTTTAGCAACAAGCACAAATTTTTGGACACGCAACATTGAACTCTGACTTAATGCTTCGTCTTTCATCCATGACATGCTTTTAAGCCCCAGCCTTGAACCTGCTGGAACTTTCCCGTCCAAATATTTCCCGGTTAATACTCCGGATGCTAAAGGGCTCCATGTCGTTAAGCCCATCTGATGCTTTTTATAAACAGGTAAAAATTCAGTTTCGACTTTATCACGACGAAATAAATTATATTCAGGCTGCTCGACCACGGGCGCTCGCAGATTGTATTTTTCGCATACCTGATAGGCCTCTAAAATTTGTTCCACCGACCACTCTGATGTTCCCCAGTACAGCGTATACCCACGATCAATCATGTCGTGCATGGCCCAGACAATTTCTTCCATTGGGGTTTCAGTGTCTGGTCTGTGGCAATAAACCAAATCAAAATATTCAGTGTTAAATCTTTTCAGCGAACCTTCGATGGCGTGCAGCAAATATTTTCTGTTTAATGTGTTTTTTTCGTTAGGTCCATCCGTGATTCCCCAAAAAAATTTCGTCGAAACAATATATTTCATGCGCGGCCAGTTTAATTTTTGAATCGCTGCACCCATGATTTCTTCAGACTTTCCATAGGCGTAGACTTCAGCATTATCAAAAAAATTAACCCCGTAATCATAGGCCACAGCCATACACTGCTCGGCCAGCTTAAAATCGACTTGTTTTGAAAAGGTCACCCACGAACCCAGCGATAATCGTGACACCTTTATTCCGGCCTTACCGAGTCGTTGATACAGCATGAGTTACCCCTTTTTTGTTTAATTTAAGATATGACAATACTTTATTGCAATTTAAATTCGCAAGTCATTTAGAAGCTTGTCATTTTAAAAAACATTTTATATAAAATGGGCCTACAAATTAATTAAACAATAAAGCCTAACCGCTTTAAATTCACACGAAGGAGTCTCCATGAAACTTTTAATCATCACATTAGCTACTGTAGCTGTATTTTCTTGCACAAAGAAAACTGACGAAGCAGTGGATGCAGCAAAAACTGCAACAACTGAAGCTGTTCAACAAGCTGCTACAGAAGTTAAAGACGCTGCAACAACTGCAACAACTGAAGTTAAAAATGCTGCTAAGCAAGCTGTAACTGAAGTTAAAGACGCGGCAACTGATGCAAAAACTGCTGCGACAACTAAAATTGATGCTGCAAAAACTGCTGCAACAACTAAAATAGAAGAAGTTAAAGCTACTGCAACAACTAAAGTTGAAGCTGCTAAAAAAGCCGCCACGGCAACTGCTGAAGATTTAAAGAAAAAAGTAACTAAATAATTATTTTTTAATTATTCAGTTTTTTAAAACATAAAAAGAGAGATACTTTGTGGTCTCTCTTTTTTTTTATTAAAAATTCAAAACTCATCCTCTTTTGTTGGAATATGACTGAATGCAATTTTAACTTTCGCCTGGGATCTAATCCCTAAAAAACTTCCTGAAATTAAAGTGTTCGGGCCAAATTTTTCGTTGATAACATCCATCGCTTTATTTAATTGATCATTTTTAGGGTTATCAAAAAAAGAAAACTGATGATCATTTTCAGATGTTAATCCCCCCATCAAAACGCCCACTTTGATAGGTTTTTTATCAGTCTTAAATAAATATAAATTTTGCAACTGATGCAGTAAGAAATTTGTATCATCGGTTTGCTGAAATTGAACTGATTTTTCATAGCAGGAATGATCTAGATATTTGATATACACCCCGAGCGCGCACATTTTTCTTTTGTTTTTACGAACACGTGCTGCGCCCTTTGATAAAAGCTTTGCTAAAATTTGGTAGGCCCCTTGAACAGTTCTTAGTTCTGGCGGTAAAACATGTTCATGCGAATAAGACCTGGATTCGTTTTTCTTCATCTCGATATCAAAACCTCGAAGTTCTTGCGCAATACGAAGTCCCCAAATGCTGCCCCAAGCCCTGCGTAATTCATTTTCCGAGATATTGATCAGGTCTTGAACCTTATAGAAGCCTTTTGAATTTAATCTGTATTTATTATTTTTACCCACGCCAGGGATAACATCAATATCTAAGGGCCCCAGCATTTCTGTGATTTTTTCTTTAGGGATCACAATTAATCCGTTTGGTTTTTGCAGATCTGAAGCAATTTTGGCGATTAAAATGTTGGGTCCCAGTCCAACAGA
>JAYVKY010000093.1:0-3231 GCA_043767965.1 Pseudobdellovibrionaceae bacterium | reverse complement strand
TTTTATTACTAAAAATTTGTTGAATTGTATAAACCGGAGCCGTCGCATCAACGCGAACACCTGAACCATTATTTAAATTAATTACAAAAACACCGTTGACTAAAATTTTTACCTGAGTTTCTTCATACATTAAACAATTGTCTGCAAGGCCCGATGGTGTTCTTACCTGAATTCGAAAATTTCTTGATCCACTGACTCCGATATTCGTAATACCATCAACGATACGACCGTGATAATTTAGCTGCGGTCCAATTTGCGCATTTGCACCAAACCCCATCAGTAAAAAAAGAATAACCGTGGTTATAAAGGCTAAGGTGTTTTTAATCATTGTCCAGCTCCTGAGATAATATTTTGCTGAGAATTCATATAGACTTTGTAGTTTCCTGAGGGAGTCGTTAAATAAGATGATGGTAACGTACCTGATGTATTCACAGGATTTTCATTGGCTGAATAATTTAATGTTGGATAATTTCCGTCTGCGGTATCGATATGGCTGACAAGGGCTGCATTTGTAATATAACCACCCGGAGCCGGAGCTGAAGGCGGCGTCAGACCGAACTGATTACTGGCCGCAACAAATTCAACACCACGTAATTTATATTTCGTTGGGGTCGCTTGTACAATATTTGTGTCACGAGAGCCGATCGAATTTCTAGCGTGAATATAAAAATCATAAGACTGACCATTCACCAGACCTGAAACGGTGTACGGCGAAGCCACCGGAGTAATCTGTGACCACCCACCGGCAGAACCCGTTTCTCGGTAAAAAACTGTGTACCGTGCAGAACTTCCGTTCATATAGGTTGGCGTCGTCCAAGTGACTGCGACGGCACGATCTTGCCCCTCGGCATCGATAATCGAAAATGGCCCCGGCGTTAAAACGTGATTTACAGTTAATGTAAACGACGTGCTGACGATCGTCCAAAAATCATAAAGTTCAACTGTGATTTGAGAGGTAGCGAACTGGTAGACCTTCGGACTTAACCTTAAAGTACAATTCGGAAATGCGCCACCGATTATCATTTCATCATGATCAATTAAAGTTGTGTTATTTGATTTTACTTTTAAATAAATACTTGAGCACATCAGAAAAGAATCCGGATCACCTATTTGAAAACTGACGGATTGGATATCATTTTCGTCCATCGTAAAATTTGCGATTGATGTCATAACCGGCGGAGCATTCGAATCAACGCGCTTTCCGGGCTCGAACGTTTCACCGACTTGTGATTTACTGCCACCCAATAGGTTGAAATCACAACTTGTTAAAAAAATTGCGAACAGCAGAATTATACAGTTAAAAAATAAACAATATTTTTTTCTCACAACATACGTCCCGTAATAACATCCTATCATTTCTAAAAACGTAAAAAATTAATAAACTTCAAGTGAATCTTTCTGATACACTCATCTAAAAGTATGATCTAGTCTGTGTTATTCTGGGACGATATCCTGTCTGGACTCGACATGTTCTGGTCTTTTGAATTAAGACCTATGGATTGAGACTTTTAACCAGTTTGGCTCGGCTAAAGGCTGACCGGTCTTGTTCGATTGAGGATCTACCAGTCTTTAAGTTTCCAAGCGTAGCCAAAAACAAAACCTAGCTCTTGCGCGGTTTGCATTTCAATTGACGTATCTTGCGAACTGGCTCCGTAATGTAAAGTACCAAATAAATATTCTTTGACACGATCATGACGAACTGTGAATTCAATGTCAGTGCCCGTACCACTGTAAACCTCGAACCCTCCGGTCGCAGAAGTTCCTAAATGCGAAAAATTCAATTTTACATCATAAGTGAATTTTCCGACCTGATAAAAAACCCAGTTAGCATCTGCAAAGTAGGCAATAATATTTGCAACATGCACAAAGACGCCACAACCTGCAAAACTTGAAGAATTTGATAAACAGGGTGTGGCCAAGCCACTAAATCTGAATCGGTAAAATAATTTATCGTAATTTTTAATGCCAATACCGATCCCAAAGGGGCCCGTTTCATAGCGAACTTCAGCGTGAATCGCACTTAATATTTTTTGATCTTGCTCGATCGGTATTTCACGCGCCTCTGGTAACAATTCGCTATTTTGCACGCTGGCAGCCAGTTCTGTTTTAAAATTTTCAGTCCAGTAATTTTGCCAGCCAAATTGAATTTGGGGGTTTAACCTGGATAATAATAAACCTTTATTATTTGTTCCGCCCGGAGCCGTTGGGTCTGTTCCGTCATAACGATTGTACCAACCTGAAAAGTTTAAAAATAATGTTGAATACCTTGTGATACATTGTGATCCCGTCCATTCACCATCACAGATCATTCGGTACCTTAAGGCCTCAGAAATTTCTTCCGGCGTTTTATTTTGTATTTCAACATCGTTGGGTTTTACCGCTGACTCTGGCTTTAAGATATCAATTAGGTTTTGATCTTCGGTAATCACTTTTGCTGGTTGTGAAAGTGGCGGCATCACCATGTCATTCGTTGGAATTGGCGTCTGGGGTTTTTGCTGTAAATCAACCTTATCAGGAACAGGTTTTTCATTTAAAGTGATCAAGCGATATTTTGGCATCTCGATCGTCTGCCAAGGACGCACCTGTTCTTCGCATGAAAACGGCATTACAATTTCATCATTGGGTGCAATCAAATCTTGATTAGCAATTTGATTCATTTTTAACAATTTAGCCAGGCTGCCGTTCTTAGTAAAAACGGGCTCTAAACCCAATTTCCTAAGAATCATTGCAATGTGATCCCTTTTTTCAGCTTTGTATTTTGTTGTTTTTAAAACAGGTGTGCAAACTTCTGCAGAAAAGCAGACTACAGAAAATAGGAGTGATGTTATGATAAGAAGTAAAACCTTCATCAGATGTTATTGTTCACGAATATTTTGAAATATACTACTGGTCTAGACTGGCCGGTAGTCTGGTTTTAACGTTTTGCGAATCAGTTTTTTGAATTTGATTCTGCGTCGAAAAATAATTGATTTCATTTTTAAGTTGGCTTTGAAGGCTTAATTCAGCCACTTTTTCTAAATAATTAACAGTTTTTGTTGGCAATGTATTGCGGGCATAAATTTCAGCCAACGATTCTGCATAAAAAACTTCGTTTGGATTTTGATCATAAAATTCTTCGAACAAAGCCACGGCTTGAGTCAACTGGTCCTGCTGCAATAGAGCCCAGGCCAGAAGTGGTTTTACATTTTTATTTTGCGAACTTAAAGCGATTGCTCTTTCAGTTAAAAATTG
>JAYVKY010000092.1:0-16547 GCA_043767965.1 Pseudobdellovibrionaceae bacterium | reverse complement strand
CTGCAGGCGGCGGTGGTAAAGGTATGCGAGTCGTTCGTACTGAGAATGAAATTGAAAGCGCCTTTCGCGCATGTCGCAGCGAGGGTCAGAATTATTTTGCAAACCCTACCGTTTATATCGAAAAATTTATTAATGATCCAAAACATATAGAAATTCAGGTCTTTGGCGATACGCACGGAAATGTTGTTCATCTGTTTGAACGAGAATGCTCTGTGCAACGTCGTCATCAAAAAATTATCGAGGAATCGCCGTCGCCGAGTGTTCCGCCTGATGTGCGAGAAAAACTAGGCGCCACAGCCGTTCGCGCAGCAAAATCTATCAATTATATAGGCGCTGGTACGATCGAATTTATTTTTGATAATCAAACTAAAGAATTTTTCTTTATGGAGATGAATACCAGATTACAGGTTGAACATCCGATCACAGAGCTTGTGACTGGGTATGATTTAGTAAAAGAACAAATTTGGGTCGCCAAGGGAAAACCTTTAAGTTTTGAACAAAAAGATGTTAAACAAAAAGGTCATGCCATTGAAGCTCGCATTTGCGCAGAAGACCCCGTCACCTACAAGCCTCACCCGGGAAAAATTAGAGCTTGTCGTCACCCGCAAGGGCCATTTTTACGAATTGATTCTTACGCCTATCCTGGCTATGAAGTTCCAATTTATTATGACCCCATGATTGCTAAGGTTATTACTTGGGGCGAGGACCGCGAAGAAGCAATTGCTCGTATGCAGCGGGCTTTGACTGAATTCGTATTAACAGGAATTAAAACAAATATTGTTTTACATAAATCTATTCTTAATCACCCCACATTTTTAGATGGTACTTATACAACTCAGTTTATTGAAAAAAACTTTGAGGTGCTTGAGCCCGAATTATTTAAAGAGATCGATGACCCCGTATTTTTAATTGCTGCCGCAATTACCGCCTATCAAGATCGTAAATCTAAAGACATTCGAAGGCTGAATGTGGCATCAAATTGGCGACGCATAGGCCGAAAAATTCAACTGCGCACTTAATGTAAATCCAAAGGAATAATATGTATTTTGAAGCTCTATTGAAAAATAAAAAATACAAGGTCGATGTTCACGAAGAAAAACTGACTTGGAAAGTATCTTTGCAACAAGAAGGTAAGGCCTGGGTACACCACGAGATTTCAAAAAGTGATTATAAGTCTGCCGAAGAATACGTCAGCTTCCTCTTTGGTGGTAAATCTTATTTAATTGATGTCGTTGGCCAAGATACTGAATACACTGTTTTTACCAGAAATTCTTTTCGAACAATAAAGATTTTTAATGATGAGATGCTCTTACACGAATCCCTTAAAAAGGGCGGTGGCCATGGCACAAATTCAGACTTAAAAGCAGGAATGCCAGGCAAAATTATAGAGATTTTTGTAAAACCTGGTGATGAAGTCAAAGCAGGCAAGCCCCTACTTATTATGGAGGCGATGAAAATGGAAAACGAAATGCGCGCATCAAGTGATGCTAAAATAAAACAGGTGCTAGTAAAACAGGGTGATTCTGTTGAATCGGGCGCCGTATTGATTCAATTTGAATGTTAAGTTAATCTATTTTAATAAAAGGAGTTTCTATGAAAAATATATTTTTGGCTCTCGTTGTCTTGGTTTCAATTACATCTTGTGGGCCGAAGGCATTTGTGAAGGGCCAATACGAAGACGCAGAAAAACAAAACTTGATGAATGACCAGTGGTCTGAAACTGATATGCAAGTTGTTGTGAAAGATATGGTGAATTCGCTAGTTTCACACAAATCAATTTCGGCAGCAAATAAAATGCCAATTTTAATGGTCACAAATTTACAAAATAAAACCTCTGAACACATCGACACACAAAGTATTATGGATATGGTTCGCGTCGAGCTCACAAATTCAGGCAAAGTTGCCTTCGTCGACAAAGAAGCGCGCGGTGATGTTTCAACTGAATATGATTATCAAAACAGCGGGATGGTTTCGGCGGAAACTAAAAAAGGGGCCGGCGGTCAAGTTGGCACTGACTTTATCGTTAATGGTCGAATTGATTCTATTGTTCAAGAGGTTGGAAAAGACAAAACTGTTTATTACAAAATCACATTAAATCTAACAAATTTAAAAACAAACCTAATCACTTGGACGAATCAAAAACAAATTCGCAAGAGCTTTAAGAAAAAAACAATTGGCCTTTAGTTTATTAAAAACTTGATCAAAATTTATTTTTTACTTCTATTCTTTTTATCGAGCTGCGCAACTTACCAAACAAAAGTTTCGCCTGCCCGAAATTTTTTAGCACTAGGCCAATGCGACCTAGCTCTTAAAAATCTTGATGAACTGTCAAATAAAGATGGCGGCGATCAATTGGTCTATCTTTTAGATTACGGCTCGGCTTTGCAAATTTGTGGCGATTATAAAAAAAGTAATTCTATTTTTTTTCAGGCTGAAAAATTGATGGAAGAGAACGACTACCATTCTGCAACAAGAGTTGCCGGAGCCACTTTGTTTAATGAAGAAATGCTTCAATACAAGGGCGATACTTTCGAAAAACTGTTTTTAAATGTCTCTTTGGCTTTGAATTATCTTCAGCTGCATAATTTTAATGACGCCTTGATTGAGGTTCGAAAGATGAACCAAAAATTTGTAAAGTTAACTGGTGAAAATAAAAAAAATTTTGAATTAAATTCTTTTTCAAAATATTTGTCAGGCATGATTTGGGAGGCCGATAAAAAATATGACGACGCCTGTCTTGATTTTAAAGACGCTTATTTCTTAGATACAAATTACAGATACGTCGCAGGTGATATGCTAAGAACCTGCTGGAAGGCCCGTCGTACAGATGAATATAATACTTTATCAAAAAAAATGGCTGCCACCGCTGATGAACTAAAAAAATCTAAAGAAAATCAAAAAACTGAATTAGTTCTTATTTTTTTACAAGGCTGGGGCCCCAGAAAAGAACCGCGAGCCAGTGATCGCATCAGTGCCCAATTGGTTCCGGTGCAAAGCCAGACAAAGCAACTTAAGGTTGAATTTAATAATCAAACTTATCTGAGTGAATCTGTCTATAGCGTTGAGAAAGCGGCGATAGCGACATTGAATGATGATTACGGCGCATTGGTCGCCAGACGACTGGCCGCACGTGCCGCAAAAGAAGTTGCGGCCGCACAAATTAGGCAAAAAGATACAGCCCTGGGCGCGGTTGCATGGCTTGCAATGGTCGCTTCAGAGCGCGCCGACCTTAGGCAATGGTCGATTTTTCCACAGACATTTCAAATCGTCAGAATTCCACTGGCTGCGGGCGAACACCAAATAAAATTATCAGGGTTAAATTCTTCAGGAAGCATCACTGAAGAAATGCCAGAACTTACCTTTAAAATAAATTCTGGTGAAACGAAATTTCAGATCGTAAGAAGTTTGAAATAGCTATTAAAGAGCCCTTACTCTTCAGACAAAGTCTTAATTTTATACTTGGCCTGAGATTTACACGTTGATTCTACGCCCTCTTTATCGCAAACCATGCGGCCGCAAACAACAGAAATAATTTTATTGTCTTTATTGTCTTGGCGGAATTCTTTTTTCCATTCAGTGCAGGCTAATTTCCAATTTTTTTCAGCCGATTTTGCTATGACATCTTTATCTCCAACAACTTCATGTTCGCCTTCGACCACAGAATATTTTTTCTTAGCGTCGGCCTGAGGGCCTTTTTTAACTGAAATTGTTGTGTCTTGCGAGGTGTCAACTTTTACGCCAACCTCTTCTGCATGTGCAGTGTGTGCTAAAGCGATTGTTAAAATTGTCAGTACTAGTTTTTTCATAAATTCTCCTTATTTATTATATTTTCTTAAGTAATTCTGCTTTTTTTGTTTCAAACTCGGTTTGTGTGATCGCGCCAGATTGAAATAGTTTATGTAAATCATCAATCGCTTTTGTTGCGCAAAATTCTGGCGCTGCATTTGAAATGCCTTGCCCCGCTGTCTGATCGCCACCTAGTTTTTTAAGCTCGGTCAACCAAATCTGAAAATAATTAGCTTCTGGTGCGGGCTTTAAAATAACAACCGAGCCCGCAACCATATCATGAAATGTTTGGCGCTTTGCTGTGAATAAATTCATTAAATACCCGATACATAAAAACAGCACTGAAACAAAACTGCAGGCATAACGAATAATTGCAGCCTTCAATGTCAAAGTTTGGCCACTTTCGTCGACAACAGCAATTCCCATAAATGCCTTGCCTGGCGTTGCTTGTAGGGGCGAAGAATTAAATAACGGATAATAAATAAAACCAAAAACCAGGCCGCCCGCATAAGGAACCACATAATTCAAAGCCCAAGTTGGAATAAGCAAAATACTCGCATCAATCAATACTGCCATAAAGCGCTTCCAGAAGCCTGCGTAAATCATATTTTTATCCTATCCTATTTGGTTTAAATTATTTAATTTTCGTTTTTCAAAAACACCAACTATAAAAACTGAAATTTCATACATAGCCAACAATGGCATTAATAATAAAATCATGCTGATAAAATCTGGGGGCGTCGCAATGGCGGCGACAACTGCATTAGCAACAATTGCATAGCGTCGCTTTTCTTTTAAAAATTTTTGACTAACTAGCCCTAGCAGGCCTAAAAATGCAATAACAACGGGGACTTCAAATGTTAGGCCAAAAACTATAATTGTCTGCGAAAAAAAATCTAGATATTGTGATATGGTAATCATTGGCTTATCGACAGTGCCACCAAATTCCATTAGAAATTGAAATGCGGCCGGAAGTACGATAAAGTAACAAAAACTTGCGCCAATTAAAAATTGAATTGTTCCCGCCGTAACAAAACCCAGTGCCATTTTTTTTTCATTTTTATATAAGGCTGGTGAAATAAATTTCCATAATTGATACAGCCAAAATGGTGCAGACACAATAATTCCCATGACCAAAGATATTTTAATATGCGCCATGAATTTGTCCATAGGCGCCGTGAAAACTAAGCCGCCGCCCTGTAAATACGGAACAATTGGCTTTCTGATAAGTTCGAAAATACGGTCGCTAAGACCCCAGCACAAACACATTCCTACGAAAATACCAAACCCAGCACGCACTATGCATGTGCGCAGCTCGCGCAAATGATCGATCAATGTCATATTATCTTGATCAGGATTTACTTGATTTATCGTCATTAGTATTTTCTTTTTTATCATTCGGCTTAAATGCAGCATCTTTTTTTAAGTCATCCCAAACACCAGAGGTTTGTCTCCGTATATCATTGATAAAGCTGCCAATGGTGCGCATAACTTCTGGTAATTTTTCGGGTGGCACGACGATTAAAATAATAATCGCAATAATAATCATGTGACTTAGGCTCATGACACAATATTTAGCTTAGGCTTTGCTAATTTTCAATTGATCTTTTGGTAGAGTCGCAATGCCCATGGCCGTTAGTTTTTCACGAGCCTGCGCAGATCCAGTTTTAATATACCGCTCATATAACCGCAGAACATTCTGATCTGTTTGGATTGATGATTTTTCACTGATGTAGCTTAGAATTTCAACATAATCAAAAAAGCGCATAGAAAATGTTTTATAAATTGAAGATACCGTGTCCTCTTTTGTCCATGCCGCCAAATTACTGTAGGCGGCACTGCCAATATCAGCATAATAATCGATATCGATAACTTTTCTGTGTAATGAATCACCAAAAAAACCACTGAGGTATAAAGTTCGATCTGCCAAAATCTTCATAATTTCTCTGTTTTTTGGCGACTGCGAGTTCACTGCTAATAAATACATTTCGGCCAAAGTCTCTGGCGGTTTTTCGGCCGCATCGTCACGAAAAGGCGTAAATAAATTCTTTGAATCAAGATAATGTTTTAAAAGATGAATCAGATATGTATCCATCAGCGGAAAAGATTTTATTTTTCGCTGTTTGCATGCTTCCTGCAAAACTTCTGTAAAATGCTGTTCAGGTGACATTAATAAAAAAATCATACTGTTAGTCTCATATTAATACACTTATCGGCAGATTCTAAAATTTAGTTAAGTTTCCCAGTAAAAGTTTATTTTTCTCGACTCAAGTCTGGCCTTTTTTGCGTCGATTACATATCAACGTGAATACAAAAAATATTATAAATTATGGCCCTTTAAAATCATTATTGTTGTCTACGGATATGTCTGAGGTGATGGTTAATTCATGGGATAAGGTTTTTGTCGAGCACAAAGGCCTACTTGTTCAAACGGCAGCGCAGTTTATAGATGAGCGCGAATACCAAGATTTGATTTTTGCAATTTTACTGACTGACAACAAAGATTATTCGAATAAATTTTCTTTCGATGGGATTTTGCCACAGGGCCACAGGTATAACATTACACTACCGCCTTTAACGCCGAAATCCCCAACGTTAACAATTCGAAAACACTCTGTGAAGGCATTTACGTTTGATGATCTGGTTAAATTAAATTTTATGTGTGATAAGGCTTCGGACTTTTTAAAATCAGCAATCGAATCAAGATTAACAATTATCGTTTCTGGCGGAACCGGCAGCGGCAAAACTTCATTTTTAAACTCGATGGCCAAATCAATTCCTGCCGATCAAAGAATTGTATCAATCGAAGACACACAAGAATTACGCCCAGAGCATCCAAACTGGGTTCACATGCTTACGATTAAAAAAGAAAATCAAAATTTTACTGCCCGCGATTGTTTAACCAACGCTCTGCGAATGAGGCCCGATCGAATTGTCGTCGGCGAATGCCGCGGGCCGGAAGCCTTTGATATGTTACAAGCGATCAATACTGGCCACGAGGGTTCAATGACAACCGTTCATTCAAATTCGGCAAATGATTGTTTAGCACGCCTAGAAACCTTAATTACACTGGGTCACAGCGACATTTCTTTAAAATACATTCGCGGCCAAATGGCCAGTGCGATTGACTTAGTTGTACAGCTTCGCAGACATCCAGATGGCCATCGGCAGATCATAGAAATTTTAGAGCTGACAGGAATGTCAAACGACATTATTTCAAGATCAAATATTTTTGAATTAAATAAAAAAGGTCATCTTGATGTAACAGGTTACGTACCACAATGTTTAGGCAAAATGCAGCTGGCCGGGTCGAAATTTAAATCTCAGTATTTTGATCCGATGGTGTTGCTAAAAAAGGTTGGATAAGGATTTTATATGTACGCAACAGTTAAAAACTTGTAAATTAGCTGACTCACGTTTATCTTAGGTATATGAGTCTTTTAAAGCTGAGCCACAACAATCAAGTCAACTTCGACCCTATCGAAAAAGCTCAGTTCATTATTAATCAAATTCCGTCTCAAAATTTGATTGCTGAGGCTTATCTTTTTGGCTCAGCGGTTAACGGCAAATTTACAGTGGATTCTGATTTTGATTTCGTAATATCTTGCAAGACAGCTGTTGACATCAAAAAGCTTCAGAAAGAAGTCTATTCAGCTAATTTTTCTGATATTGCTATTGATTGGATTTTTAAACTCGCTGACGAATTTGAAGTTCGAAAAAATATGGGTGGCGTTTGTTTTGAAGCTTTTCATTATGGGAAAAAAATGAAATGATACCGCCAAATTTAAAAAAAAGACTCTTTAAAAAAGAATATTCTATGGAGCTATTGAAAATTGCTTTGGGCGATCTTGAATCTTCGGAAATTCTTTTTTCTGCAAAAAGTGGCCGCCCCGAAAATGTCGTTTTTATGGCGCAACAAAGTGTTGAAAAATCGATTAAGGCCGTCCTGGTTTATTTGCAAATCGCTTTCCCAATGGTTCATGATTTGGGAATTTTGATCGCATTATTGCCAGACGCAAAGGCCCCGCCTGACGGTTTTGAATTGACCGAGCTGAATCCTTTCGCTTCTGTCCGCAGATATGAAGAAGGCAACCTTCCATTAACATCAGAAGAGCTTGAGGTTTCTCTAGCTGCAGCAAAACGTGTTTATGCATGGGCAATAAAAATTATTACTTAATTAGACATATTAATTCTTCTTCACAAAAAAACTCATTTTTTAATTTTATATTTTGCAGATCGTTTATCCCCAAAGATACTGAATATTTTTTTATTTACACCTTCGGCCAAATCACGGCTTGCTGTCGCTGTGTGCCCAGATCGCCGACACAATTGCAATAATTATTACATTCTTTTTTGACACATTGTGCCCTGTACTTACTTTCGACCGACGATGCTGGTGACATACGGTTTTGAAAAAAGTCGATCTGCTAATTTTTGAATTTGTTCGCGAGTTATTTTTTTATAGACTCTGGCAATATCCATCGATTCATGAATATCATTTCCATAAAAATGATCAAAAGCAATTAGGTTGCAAATTGAAGACTTTCTTTGCAGTCCTATATCATGTTGGCCAATTAAATATTTTTGCGCCCTAGACAATTCATCCTCAGAAATCAGTTCTGTTGATATTTTTTTAAATTCGTCATGAAACATACCCAGAGCCTTTTCAACCTTATCCGGAGAACAGGCGATATATCCACCGAAATATCCACATTCTAAAGATTCCATTTTAATTGGTGAAACTGAATAGGCTAAAGAATTTTTATCGCGAAGCTCGATAAATAGTCGCCCACCCTGCCCGGCCATTACAGCTTGAATAATTTCTAGCGTATGACGCTCGGGATCTGTTAGTGATAGCGCCTGCCAACCAACAATCACATGTGATTGTTCTTTGTCCTTTTCGAGGTAAATTTTCTTATTTTCTGTCAGTTTTTCAAATGGCATTTTTTGTAAACGTTGGCCTTTGGTTTGAAAATTGTTTTCAATGTCTTCGATCAGGTCCATCCACGAGGCTCGATTAAAATCGCCGACAACCGTAACCTGCATATTTTTTTCAGATTTAATTAGGCCGTAAATTTGTTCGATGTTCTTGGTTGAAATATTTTTCAATGTCTCTGCCGTACCTGATTGATCAAATGAAATTGGGTGACCGGGAAAGATTGTTTGGTTAAATTGTCGGCCACATAAATAAGATGGTTGATCTTGTTTCGCAAGGATTTGCTTTTCTAAAACTGATCTTTCGCGACCGAAAATGTCATCTGAAAACACAGGCTCGTTAATAATTTCTTTGGATAAATTTAAAATTTGTTTTTCAAAAGGCTTCATATATTCAATAGAAAACCCTGTGGTATTTTTGCCGCCGAAAGCGGAAATTCCAGCGGCAGAATCTTCAATTTGTTTCAAAATTTGATTCTCAGATTTATTTTTAGTTTGCGTTACCAATGTGCGATTTAGCATTTCCGTCAGACCCATTTGCTCTTTGGTTTCGAGTCGGCCACCCCCGCCAAAAATAATTTTTGCAGATACCGTTGGAATTTCGGCGGAATTTAAAAATAAAACTTCGGTGCCCCTTGTCGTTTTGTGAATTTCAACGTCAGATTTTATTATTTTCTTAATTGTTTTAAAAGCAATTTTTGGAATTTTTACTTTTTTATCAAAAGCTGCTTTTGTTTTAATTTTATTTTTAATAAGGTCATGCCAAATTTTTTCAGCTGATTTTAAGACCGCTTTGTTTTCTTTGTCGCTACCGGGCCCCATAAGGCTGTAATTTGATTTCTGCGGTAGTAAATATTTTTGGGCGATTTTTTGTACTCTCTGCGGAGTAATTTTTTGAATTTGTTTTAGATACTTTTCATGCGCATTAGTGTCATTTAAATAAAATTGCGCTGATCCTATTTTGTTGGCAATGCCATCCACGGTTTCAATTGAATAAAATTGTTCAGATGAAATATTTAAAATTGCTTTTCGAAGTTCATCCCAAGTAATACCCTGGGTTTTAATTTTTTCAATTTCTGTAAATAATAACCTGAAAATTTCCAGCGTATCTTGGTCTGAATATTTAACTGAAAAGGCAAACAGTCCGCTATCTTGAGGGTTGTAATTAAAACATGAAATTGAACTTACAACTGTATTTTCAAGGCGCATTTTTGTATATAGCCGGCTTGTTTCGCCCTGCCCTAATACAAGGGCTAAAATGTCCATCGCTGGAATATCTTTGTGTTTTACGTTCGGCGCTGGCAAGGCCAATTGAAAATATGATTCTGTCAATTTTTTAACTTGAACTGAAAAGCTTGGTTTTTTTTGAACGGGTTCTTTTGTGCGGATCATTTTTTTTAGTTTAAATGGCTTAAAATCAGAGTACATGGTGATGATCTCGTTTTTCATCTGCGCAGGATCAAAATCACCAGAAACAATTAGGGCCATATTTGATGGAACATACCTTGATTCATAAAACTTTTTTATTTTAGATGTTGGCCATGATCTAACATTTTTATCATAGCCAATCACCGGGATGCGATAAGGATGCTTTTTAAATGCAGACTGAAACAACAGCTGTGATGATGATCGCCCGGGGGAATCCAGCCCCATTTTAATTTCTTCACAAACGACTTCACGTTCGCTATCAACCTCAGATGGAATAAATGTCGGGCGCCCCATCATTTCAGAAATAACATCCAGTGCAATATGTGAATAGTTTTTAGAAATTGTGACGTAAAAAACAGTTTGGTCAAAGGACGTATAGGCGTTCAGCTCGCCACCCGAGGCCTCAACAAGGCTTGCGATCTCGCCCACCTTGTATTTTTGTGTGCCTTTAAACACAAGGTGTTCAATGAAGTGACTAACGCCCTCCATGCCCCTGGGCTCATCGGCGCTGCCTGTTTTTACCCACATTTGGACGCTAACAACTGGTGACTTGTAGCTTGGGATAAGAATAACTTTTAGTTTATTTTTAAGTTCAAATTTAATTTGCTTCATGGTGCATCCTTCATTATAAAAGTTCTGTGTCGGAAAAACTTGGTGTCTATATTCATATACCTTACTGTTTACAGCGTTGCACGTATTGTGATTTTGCCACGTATGTTCACAATGAAATTTTACCGCCCGAAAAATATATCGATCTTGTAAAAAAAGAAATTTCTTTAAAAAAACATATTTATGTCAAAAAATTTTCTAATAAAAACCTTTCGACAATTTATTTTGGCGGTGGAACCCCAAGCCTTATTTCTGCTGAGTTAATTATAAGCCTAATTTCCGAACTTTCAAAACATGGCTTTACAACTGGACCTCAGACCGAGATCACTATTGAAATTAATCCCGCAACTGTCGACCCTAAAAAGCTTGAACTGTATTTGGCGGCCGGCGTTAATCGTTTCAGCGTCGGCGCACAGACTTTTCACGACAGACTATTGAAATCTGTGAACCGCGAACACAATGCAAAACAAACTTTTGATACGCTTGAATTGCTTCGTAAATATAAATTAAATTTTTCATTCGACTTACTCTTTGCTTTGCCAACACAAACACTAGACGAGCTTAAATCCGATGTCGATACCGCCGTTGAATTGGGCTCGTCACATATTTCGCCATATTGCCTAACCGTCCCTGAAGGTCATCCGCTATCAAAAAACAGGCCCGTTGAAGACGATCAAATTGAAATGTTCAACATCATTCATCAAAAACTGACCACTAAAAATTTTGTTCGCTACGAAATTTCAAATTACTCATTACCAAATAAAAAATCCCAACATAATTTGTTATATTGGAAAGATAAACCCTATTGGGGCCTAGGCCTTAGTGCACATTCGTATTCTAAAAATACACGCTGGGGCGAGCGCTTTTGGAATGCTTCAAATATAAACATTTACGAGCAAGATATTTTATCAGCATACGAAAAACCAAAAGAAAACCAAATAGAGATTTTAGAAAAGCACCAGGCCTTAACGGATTTTTGCCACACTAGCTTGCGTGTTCAAGAGGGCCTTTCGCTTTCGGCGGTTGAAAATAAATTTGACCTAAAAACTGTTTCTGAAATTCAATCCATTGCTAACGATTTAATGCACCGAAAACTGCTCGTTTTTAATAATAATTCCTATCTATTGACTGACCTTGGTATTTTAATCAGTAATCAAATTTTTGAAAAGTTCACATTTTTAAAATGACAGATTGGCAGATGTTGTCATGCCAGATTTTTTATTTAAGCCTAGACTTACCGCAAGCTCATGCCGCGCGCTATTTAAAACAAATTTTTTAGCCACGCACATTGACATTTTCTGAATAAGACACAAAATATTCTTTGTTGAAACAGAGGTGTCCTTTTATGTCAGACGAAAACACAAAAGATAATACTGAGGCCATGGCCGCAGACGCAGCAGAAAAAAAAACTGAGCTACAGCTTGCACAAGAAGATTCAGCAAAATGGAAGAACGAGTATCTCTATTTGCGGGCTGAATTTGAAAATTATAAAAAAAATGCAATCAAAGAACGCTCTGATCTTTTAAAGTTCGGTGCTGAAAGGGTCGCTCGCGATGTCCTAGAAGTAATGGACAATTTTGAAAGAGCGCTAGAAATTAAGATTTCGCCAGACACGTTACAAAGCTTTAAGACGGGCATCGAGCTTATCGCTAAAGAGCTCAAAGAGGCCCTGGTGAAACATGGTATTCAAGAGGTACCAAGTCATGCGCTGCCTTTCAATCCTATGCATCATGAAGCAATTAGCTCTGAGGCGACTGCAATGGTTCCAATCGGTCATGTTGCGCGTGTATTTAAAAAACCTTATAAATTGCATGATAAAATTATCCGTATGGGTCAGGTTGTTGTTGCCACAGAAACAAAGGGCGACAATTAATCGTGGCTAAAACAGATTTTTATCAACAGCTCGGAGTTTCTAAATCAGCAAGTGAAAATGATATTAAAAAAGCATATCGAAAACTTGCAATGCAGTATCACCCCGATAAAAATCCTGGTAATAAAAAGGCTGAGGATAAATTCAAAGAAATTACAGAAGCTTACGAAGTTTTAAGTGATGTGGAAAAGAAAAAAAATTATGATCAGTTCGGGCATGCCGACGCCAACCCCTTTGCCAGCGGCGGTGGTGGTGGTTTTGGGCGCAGCAGCTCATCAGCTGGTCGTGGTGCGGGCGGGTCGGATCCGTTCGCAGATATTTTTGGTGATTTATTCGGTGCTGGTGGCGGGAACCCTTTTGGCAATGGCCGTGGGCGCCAACAACAAGCAGCGCGCGGCTCTGACTTAAGATATACGCTAACGATTTCTCTTGAAGAAGTTTTTTCTGGAGCAGAAAAAGTGGTCAGCTTTGTCCGCCAAAATGGCTCTAAAGAAGAGTCTGCTAAACTTTCTGTCACTGTTCCCGCCGGAGTCAAAGAGGGCCAACGCCTAAAGCTATCAAATGAGGGTGATAAGCCTTCTGGCATTCCAGCAGGCGATCTTTATGTTATTGTTAATATTCAAGATCATCCCCTATTTAAGCGAGAAGAACATGATGTGCTGCTTGATTTACCAATCACTTACACAGATGCAATTTTAGGTATGGATGCTGAAATACCAACTCTATCTGGCAAAACGCAAATTAAAATTCCTGCGGGAACACACTCGGGTCAAGCTTTGCGCCTCAAGGGTAAAGGTTTTCCTAAATTAGGCGGGATTGGCAATGGCGATATGTTGCTGCGAATTATAGTTGATACGCCGTCAAAAATTAATTCAAGGCAAAAAGAAATTCTTGAAGAGCTTCATCGTTACAATGAAGAAATGCCGTTGGTTAAAAGTTACAAAGAAAAATTAGACTCTGTTTTAAAAAACAGAAAGTGAGTGCATAGTGAAATTATTCGGATTTTTTGTTCTGCTACTTTTTATGTTTTCTTGCGCCAGCTCGAATCAGTATATCGAGACCAGGCACAGTCAAATACAATCAAACAAAAAAGGTCCGCTAAAAAATTCAGAGTTAATTGTTTCTGAAAATCAAGGGGCTAAACCGATACAATCCGAGACTTTGTCGGGTGATCCTATTGTTACAACAGAGTCCCCAGTCACAAAACCTTTTTTTTCTCTGCCTAAAGAAAAAATACCAAGTGAAAGGTCATCTGAACATTATCCCGTCGATGCTAAAAAAGTTGGTGCAATTTTGCCTTTAACTGGAAAAAACGCTAACGTTGGCCAACATGCGCTAGCGGCCCTTAGGCTGGGCCTTGGATTAACCGAATCATCACCGGCTTTGTCTTTGATTTTATATGACTCGCAGGGCCGCCCTGAATTAGCGGCCCTGGGCGTACAAAAACTTTTAAAAGATGACAATGTGATCGCAATTTTTGGTGGCCTAGGTGCCAAAGAAGCCATGGCCATTTCAGAAAAAGCTGATTTTTTTGAGGTTCCTTTTTTTACATTTTCACAAAAATCTGGGTTAACAGAAAAATCTGATTACACTTTTCGAAATGCTGTTACTGCAGAAATGCAAGTCGATAAATTAGTTGATTTTTCATTTCAAAAATTATCTTTAAAACGTTTTGCAATTTTATATCCAAATGATGCTTATGGCGTCGAGTTTGCAAATAAGTTTTGGGACCAGGTATTGGCTCGTGGCGGTGTGATAACGGCCGCGCAGGCCTATGACCCAAAAAGTTCTGATTTAAATATTTATGTGCAAAAAATGGTTGGCACTTATTACCCCGAAGATCGCGCGGATGAGTACAAATCTAAAATGAAAGATCTTCAAGAGAAGACTGCTAAAAAAACTGCTGCCGGAATTAAAAAAAAATCGCGCGAAAGCGAAACAAAAGAAAATATTTTAGAACCAATCATTGATTTTGATGCGATTTTTATTCCTGATAGTGGTCGCGCGTTGGGACAGGCGATGGCATTTCTGAAATCTAACGATGTACAGAATTTAACTTATTTAGGCACTAATTTGTGGAATACGCCTGACCTTGTTCGTCGTGCTGGGCCACACAATCAACATCTGTTTTTTGTTGATACAGATACATCTATTTCAGAACATTCGAATTCAGAATTTTATAAAAAGTATTTCGACCTCAACCAAGAAGAGCCCCAGCTTTTAGAGGCACAAACCTTCGAGGCCGCAAAAATTATACGTGAACAGCTTAGCTTTGGCGTCACAGGGCGTAATGCGCTTGCTGCTCAGCTCAGGTCGCTAGGCCGACGGGATGGCGCTTATGGCGAAATTCGCATGAATAACAACAAAGAGCTCGAGCGCGATCTGACAATTTTTACTATCGACCAGGGGTCGCTGCGAAAATATTAATTTTTTGTTGGCCTTTGTTTTAACCATTTATCTAAATTGATGTTTCAAACCCTCCAAGAAAGACGGACTAAGGAGGTTCAAAATGGCAGCAACTAAGACTTTAAGTTTATGTCGGCAAAAATTGTTAGCAATTAAGGCTGACTTGTTGAATCAAATACAAAATTCAAACTCTGCGTTTAATCTTATAGACAAATCACATGGCGACGAAAGTGATTTGGCCCATGCTCACCAAGAAGAACACAATTTTTTAGTTAAACAAAGCCGTTTAACGTGTCAGCTTTTAGAAATTGAATTTGCGCTTTCCCGCATAGAACAAGGCACTTATGGCTTTTGTACAGAAACTGGTGAGGCTATCGAAGACGAACGATTACTGGCCATACCTTGGACCAGATATAGCATTGAAGGTGCAGAGATTTGCGAAGCGTTGGCAAAAAAATCTGCTTACAAAACCGCATAAAAATTAAGAATCTCTGTGTGTTGATTAAAAATCATTCTGATTTTTTGCAGAATGATTCAACACGAAACGAGCTGTTTTTTTGATGACACTCATCCAGTTGCGGTTAATTATTCCCGAAAGTTTCGGACAACTTTCTAAATTTCGATAAATCTGTTTTAGCTTAAAACTAAAATATTTTTATCAGGGGGGAAATAAATGAAAAAAACCGAAAAGAAAACTGATAAAATTACCAGAGCCTCTTTTGCCAAAGTTACTGATAAAGACGCTACAGATGCTAATTTTGAACTCATTCGCGAGTCTTTGCTTTCGCAAAAAAGCGAGATTTTAAACAGAGATTCTGAATTTAAATCAGACCAATCTCAGTTTTTAAAACTTTCAGATGAGGGAGATCAAACAGCACAAGAGCTGCAAAATAATGTTTCTATCCAGCTTCATGAGCGTGAAAGAAAATCACTGCTTGTCATTGAAAAGACGCTTTCTAAATTTACTACTGGCACCTATGGTGACTGCGAAAGTTGCGGCGAAGGTATTGGCACCAAGCGACTTATTGCTCGACCAATGGCGGCCTTGTGTATCGCGTGCATGGAAGATCTAGAGGATTCTAAGTCTCAAATAAGCACTTTGTTTCAATAAATTCTTTCTGACACGGACGTCAGTCTTATTTTTTTAATAATAATCGAAATCCAGACCTTATATCATTTAAGGATTCCCTAAATGCTCCGAATAGTTTTGTAAGAAACAGGAGCACACATGGCAATTGATAATCAACCCGTTGAAATACCACAAACACTACCGATGTTACCCGTTCGCGATATCGTCGTGTTTCCATATATGATCATCCCTCTTTTCGTAGGCCGTGAAGCTTCGATCAGATCTGTCGAAGACGCTTTAGCGAAAAATCGTTTGATTTTTTTAGCTTCGCAAAAAGACATCTCTGAAGAAAATCCAACGGCCGAAACTATTTACAAAGTTGGAACTGTCGCAAAAATTATGCGCATGCGAAAACTTTCTGACGGTCGTGTTAAAATATTAATT
>JAYVKY010000091.1:0-7573 GCA_043767965.1 Pseudobdellovibrionaceae bacterium | reverse complement strand
TTTTGTTTACTGGCCAGTGTATTACATCCAAATAAAAAAACTTCTTTAGGGTGATGTATGATGCCACTGCATTTTTCTTCACACGATTTAGATTCGAGCTCTTGAATGGGCAACTTATATTTGCTTGAACCAAAAAATGTACCGCCGAAGTGACCCGAGACAACAAGTACATCACATGTTATTTTTTTATCGCAAGCATCGGCAAACCAGTTCTGATTTTCAGGTGAATTTGGGTTGGGGATTAGTTCAATAAAATCCCAGTCTTGACTAGGCAAGTATTTTTTAAATAATTCGATTTCTTGATTTGAATTTATTGTCATTGAACAAACAGTTTTTTTATCAGCAAGTGCTGATATTGATATACAGATTTGCAATGCCAGTATCACAATGAGACGTTGGGTTTTTATCATACTGACAATATATGTTTCAAAACTCGTGCTCGGCCTACGGCAATACAATCTAATGGGTTGAATATATTTTTATAAGTTGTCTAAAAATGTCACTACAGAATGCCATTTTAAAATATCCCTTAAATTCATGTTTAGATTCTGATTGAATTTTTATTTTGCCAGGCTAATCTGATGTGATGAAAAAGTGGATCGGTTTTATATGTGTTATTTTATCAGGAATCTGTTTTGGTTTTTTAGGAATATTTGGTCGTCTTGCTTTTAATAGTGGAATGACGGTTGGTGATTTATTAACTTTTCGTTTTTCATTAGCTACGGTGCTTTTGTTTTTCGGGTTGTTTATTTTCAACAGATCTTTGATTAAAATCAATCAGAAGCAATTTTTAATTTCAGCGGGGCTGGGTACCTTTGGTTACGCCGTGTTTTCAACTTTATATTTTAAATCAATTGAGGGCTTATCAGTTTCTTTGGCTGCGCTATTGCTGTTTACTTTTCCAATTTTTGTAAACTTAGGCAGTCATTTTATTTTACGTGAAAAAATGAATTCTAGGCAATTTATCAGCTTGATATTGGCCTGTGTCGGAATTTTTATATTATTATCGGGTCCTGTTTTTTTTATTTCGATCACTTTTATTTTTTATGCAATCGGTGCCGCCGTAACATATTCAATCTACGTTCTAGTTAGTGGAAGGTGCCAACAAGGGGTACACCCTTTATCTTCAAGTTTATATGTTATTCTAACGGCCGCCATGGCTTTGGCGCTTTATCATCAGACAGATTATTTTTCGATTTTTGAATTAAATCAGCACCAGTTTTTTTATATTTTAGGCTTGTCTGTCATATGCACAATACTGCCAATCACTTTATTTTTGATTGGTCTGCAGAATTTACCCAGTTCAAAAGCATCAATTGTTGTCATGGTAGAGCCTGTGGTGGCGGCATTAGCGGGGTGGTTTATTTTAGACGAAAAGCTAAGGCCACTTCAGTATGTCGGAATGGCCTTAGTGTTAGGTTCTTTAATATTAAATTCAAAGTCGTATGCAAAATCTGCAAATTAAAAAAATTAGAAGCAATAATCTTTAAATGTGTAGATTCTTTCAGATGATGATTTTGCACCGTTAAAAATGGCTAAATCAGACGCCTCTACAAATTTGACAGCTATATTTTGATCTGTAAACCGGGTGAAGTATTCAACACGCTGTTGGCCATAAACTGTGCGTGGTTCTTGGCGACAAACCTGTTGGTTGTTTTCTATGCGACAAACAACTTCATAACGAGTGTAGTTGCACTGTTCGTACCCGCGGTACATTTGTGAATCGGTTCTGCGTGTTTGGGTTGTTCCCTGGATAGAGAAACTTTGCTGAAGCTGAGCTGCTGTCATGACGAACTGGCCATTTTCTGGGAAGCTCATGTTTTTTGGTAGGTTCATTGTGACTTTTTGACTTTTGTTATCAATTTGTAATGTAATGCGTACTCGATCGCGGCTTAAGAAATCTAATTTTGCATTTTGATCACCGGCCGGTATTTGAATTTTAGAGCCAGACGTTTCTGTGACAGTAAAAGCTTTCTTAACTTGAAGTAAACCTTCAAATGGATCGCACCCTGTTAAAGTAAATGCCAAAGTTGATAAAGTGATGAACTGTATTAGTTTTTTCATAAAGTTTCTCCTTGAAGTATATAAATTACTTATTGCAAGGTGCCCGTCAAGTACGCTTTGCGTCTATATGAACTTAAGTAAGTATAGGCCTGTCGTAACGTAAAATTATTATCAAATGCAGGGCTTTACTTGCCTTTGGCAGTACAAAACATTAAAAGACTTAAGCTTAAAATAAAGTCAGATTTAACAAGCCATAAAGGATTATAAATGAATATTAAAAATCAGTATCTTTTAAACTGGGTCACCGAAATCGCAGCATTAACAAAACCAGAAAATATTCATTACTGTGATGGAACTGAATCAGAAAATACAATATTGATCAATCAGATGGTTGCTGCTGGAACGTTAAAAAAATTAAATGAAAAATTGCGACCAAATTCTTACCTTGCATGTTCTGACCCTTCAGATGTGGCCCGGGTTGAAGATCGCACTTTTATTTGTTCAGAAAAAAAATCAGATGCAGGGCCCACGAATAATTGGATGGCTCCAGCAGAAATGCGAACAACACTTGCCAAATTATTTAATGGCTGCATGCAAGGGCGCACGATGTATGTGATTCCGTTTTGTATGGGTCCATTGGGCTCGTCCATTTCAAAAATTGGAATTGAAATTACAGATTCGCCCTATGTCGTTGTGAATATGAAAATTATGACTCGTATGGGGATTCAGACTTTAGATCTTTTGGGTGATTCAGAAAATTTCGTAAAATGTGTTCACTCTGTTGGAATGCCTTTGGTTGCAGGTCAAAAAGATGTAACGTGGCCGTGCAATTCAGAGAATAAATATATTGTTCATTACCCCGAAGAAAAATCTATTTGGTCGTTCGGCAGTGGCTACGGGGGGAATGCTTTATTAGGAAAAAAATGTTTCGCACTTCGTATTGCATCAACTTTAGGTCGCGACGAAGCATGGTTGGCAGAGCATATGTTAATTTTAGGTGTCGAATCGCCAAGTAAAGAAAAAAAATATGTTGCTGCGGCATTTCCGAGTGCTTGTGGAAAAACAAATTTTGCGATGTTGATACCGCCTTTGGGGTTAGAAAATTGGAAGATCACAACAGTTGGTGATGATATTGCTTGGATCAAACCAGATTTAAACGGTCAACTTCGTGCAATTAACCCCGAGGCTGGTTATTTTGGGGTCGCTCCGGGAACCAGTTTTAAAACAAACCCAAATGCGATGAAAACAATTGCGACAAATACCCTTTTTACAAATGTTGCACTCACGCCTGAAGGTGATGTTTGGTGGGAAGGCATGACTGACGTGCCTCCGGCACTGCTCACTGATTGGCAGGGTAAATCATGGACACCAAAGTGTGGCCGAACAGCCGCACACCCTAATGCGCGCTTTACGGTGGCCGCATCACAGTGTCCCTCGGTAGATATCAATATGGAAAATCCAGAAGGCGTTCCGATCAGCGCATTTATTTTCGGCGGACGTCGTGCTGATACAATTCCCTTAGTGTTCCAACCCAAAGATTGGAACACGGGCGTATATTTCGCAGCCACCGTTGGTTCTGAAACAACGGCCGCAGCGTCGGGTGCGGTTGGTGTTGTCCGTCGTGATCCAATGGCGATGTTGCCTTTTTGTGGCTACAATATTGGGGATTATTTTAAACATTGGTTAAAAATGCCAAACCGTGCTGCGATTGCAAATTCTAAAATGCCGGACATTTTTATTGTGAATTGGTTTCGTAAAAATGAAGCCGGAAAATTCATGTGGCCTGGTTATGGTGAAAATATGCGTGTGTTAAAATGGATGTTTGAACGCATGGATAACAAAGCAACTGGTATTGAAACACCGCTGGGGCAAATGCCACAGTACAAAGACTTAGATTGGAAAGGCCTTGATTTTTCAAACGAACAATTCAACGCCGTGATGAATATTGACACCGAACAATGGATAAAAGAGATCGCATCACACAAAACTTTTTTTCAAACGATTGATAAATCATTGCCCGTTGAGTTTATAAATATTCAAGAGAAAAATCAGGTTGCTTTTGCACAGTTAAAAACTTAAAAGTTTTTAAATAAATCTTCAAGGCCCTGATGCCACGGATAGCAATAAAGTAATCCTACTTTTTGCACGTTGGGGTCCATCGACAGCACATAATTTTTTTCTGATTTGAAATCGATAGCTATATTTTTAAAAAAATTAAGGTCAATCGTATCTAGTTTTTCAGTCGATTTAATTTCAATCAAAATTTCTCTTTTGCGGTCTAAGCTAATCACCAGATCAATTTCATTGCCCTCTTTGGTTCTAAAAAATGAAAACGTCCAGTCTTTATTTTCATAATGTGATCGTCTGTATATTTCTAAAATTAAAAAATGTTCAAATGTTTCACCAAATGCTTTGGTCGATGGAATTAAATCTGTGCCTAATGTTCGATCCAGCTGTCTTTTGACACCGCAATCAAAAAAATAAAACTTAGGATGCTCTGATTGTGATTTTCGGATCGATCTATGAAACGAGGGAACATAAAAACCAAGGAACGTGTGTCAATTTTTTTAAAAACTGCTCTTTAATATATGTCGATTTTCCGGTGCCGCGTGCACCGAATATAAAAAAGCTGTCAGATTTCAAGGGGTTAATTAGTCGTTTAATCATGCTTCGAAATATTACGCGTTTTTCGGAGTATGGTCAAACGCTTTTATTTCTTCACCAGCGTAACGCCTGCATCATCAACGGTGATCAGGCGTTGTTTGTACAAACCACCCAAAGCAATTTTAAATTTCTTTTTACTGACACCGAAGAGGTCATGAATTTTATCTGACGGGGTCTTGTCATTCAGAGCATAAAATCCGTTATTGTCCTCTAGGAATTCTAAAATTTTCATGGCGATATCTTCGGTGGCTTTGTGGCCAGCGGCCCGCAATATGAGATCAATTTTTCCGTCGTCGCGCTGTTTTTTGATAAAACCACGGATAGCTTGGCCATAAAATAATTTTTCAAAAACTTCGTTCTTGTACAGAATGCCAGTGGCCTTTTGATCGATGACGGCTTTATAACCCAGTTCAGTTTCATCATAAATAATTAAATCAACGGCTTGTTCAGGTAAAAATTTTTCACCCAATTTATTTAATATTTTTTCAAATTTTTCAGTCGCCATCGGACGCAGTTCTTTGTCTTCTTTAATCAGAACGACAACCTTGTCGCCACGTGAAAGTTCGCCAAATTGTTCAGAAGTTGGCAGCAGTAATTCTTTGTCAAAGCCTGTCGACAAAAATGCACCGATGCGTTCGATCGATGACACGGTCATGACTTGGATAGTATTGATGGTGATAGGCTTAATTTCAGAATCTGACATAGGCGGAACATATCGGGTTCAGCTCTAGAAGACAATCCCAAATCCAGATGGGCCAGTCGTATGAGATCAACATCTAAAGGGTCACCAAAGTTTAGAAACTTAATCCTCTTCATATCTATAAGGTAAAATTGCTGCAGGATAAGTGATAAAAATTGGAGCCTGTGCAGCGTCCATAACCAGGCTTGCAATAGGCTTTATTTTGTCCGTTTTTCCTAAAGACTCCATACGGGCTTTCTTGATGATTAGGACGCCCTCGCGCATTTCGCTCTGTTCGATAATTAATTTTCCAGGTTCAGTCACCTGATGTCCAGCGGCCCGGTGCAGAGCGCTTACGGGACCAAATGGCTTAGGATCTTTAAACAGTTGAGCCGCCTCGCCTTGGAAAATAACCTCGCTCTCGCCAAATCCTTTGATGGATCCAAGTTTGAAGTATTGCCCTGCCTCTGTTCGACTGGACATGGAAAAGATCCTCATTTTAACGGCCGAGCTGTACATCATTCCTGAGTCTTGAATTTTTTGCAGATTTTCGGGCTGAGTTAAGTGAAAGTTCAACAGGCCCTTCGCACTGGCATCTTGCAAAAATTTCGAAGCTTGAACGGCTTCGTCACGCGACAAATAGTCGCCCTGGTGAATTTTTGACAAGGCCGTTGAAGTCAGCCGTAGATCTTCTGTGGATAGGTTACGAGCTAAATGCACAACAGCGTCGTTAGTTATTTCTAAATTTTTTGTTACTTCTAGAAATCTGATTCGTTCGGATTCTGTTAAGGCTGTTTTTAGCAAGGTGCTTTCTACAGCGGAATAGGGGATGGTCGATTTCGCAGCTCTGAAAAATGAAGTCGTTCCTTTACCAACACCCAAAAAAGCTGTGGGAAGCATCACTTTTTCCACCCATGCGGCTCTTTCGGCATCTGACAACTTCGCATAATTTGCCAAGTCGGGCTGAACAAATGAAGACGCAACTTCATTTTCAAATCTTTGATCACTTTTAACTATTCCAAGCCCCCCAACACCAAGACCCGCGATAAGACAGACTGGTGTACTCAGTAAACAAGAAAATCCCGCCCCAAATGCGACCAATACTTCGCCAGCTCTCGATAATCTTTCTGATTGGGCGTACTCGCCCCAGGCCTTTAAGGCTCCGGCGCACAATTCTGGTTTCGCTCTTAAGATGTCTTCAGCGATTTCGTGAAACTGAAAAATTTCATCCCAGTCGGTTTGCTCCTGGCCGCGACCGCCTTTTTTAAAGACTTCTTTTTGAAACTTGATGAGACGATCTGAAATCGCCACGAAACCTGCGGCGATTTCTTGGTCCGCAGGAGTTGAACTGGTGACGTAGCCTAAAATGGGTGTCTTACCCAATGTTCGAAAATATTGAATTTTCATTTCATTTTGAAATTCACGTCGTGCAGTTAAGTTTAATTTTTTGTTCGCGACGCGTTCGCGATAAATTTGTTGCGTCTTTTTTGTCTCGCTCGTATCCAGCGCTGGTAATTTTGCCATCATTTTGATAAGATGCTTTGGGTTGGCATCGTACTGTGTGGCTGGGTCATTCAAAATACGGTCCTCTTGATAGCGTAGACTTGAAAGGGCCACAGCGATTTTCATGTCCGAGAAATCATTTTGAATTGCGGACTGAATTTTTGCTTTAGCCTCGCTGCAATACGGGGCCGCACCACCGCGAAAGCATTCAGCCAAAGATTGATTTTTCTTGATCTGCAGATCAATTAAGGCGCCGACTTGTGTTTTTAATTCATTCCTAAATTGATAGGCTTGATTGGTTTTTTCAAGATCACTGACTGTATGTTTAAGGTTATCAATTCCAGATTTTACGCCACCGGGTGTGCACATATTTTTTCTTTTATTTTCTTCGACCTTACAGGCTTTAAATACGGGCCGGATATCGGCGTAAGTGTTTGAAGCCAACACAAAAAAAATAAAAAAACAAAAGGCTTTCATCCTGGTTATCTTCCCATTTTTGCCGGTGGAAAACTAAGCCTTAATGCCTAGCCTAGACTTAGGATTATAAACCTTTATATTTTATTAACATAGGTAACCATCGAATTATGAATCAACGGCACTGCCAAATCATTGTCGTCTGAGTCGTATAATCGAGCCAAGAACAACGGGTTGGATTTTTTGGACGATCATAGGCCACACATAGCGATGGATCAGGCTCGTTAACGGCACCTGCATTGTACGGGC
>JAYVKY010000090.1:0-4066 GCA_043767965.1 Pseudobdellovibrionaceae bacterium | reverse complement strand
CCGAAAAAATTATCAAGAGTAAATATCAAGGGCCCCAGCAAATCAGACGACGGTATTGATTTTTCTAAACAAAGTTCTGCAATTTTTTTTCTGATCAGTGGGCTAGCAAATGTGTAGGCCAGCATGCCACGTTTTTCAAAACAATCATCAATGACTTTGGCAATTTGTTCTTCGGATCTTAAGTTTTTGCAGCGAATGATATTAATTTCTTGCTTGGCATATTGAACCAGGGCGGCGCGCACCATTGTGGCGGCAGTTTCACCGGTGCCATCGGACAAAATAAAAATGGTATGTACAATGGGTTTTTTCATATAATTTTACAGTTGGTGATTGATCAGTGCTTTTTGCAATGAATCCATTTTTAGTTTTAACCAGGGCTCTGCTTTTGATGTTGCTAAAATAAAACCAATATGATCGTCAACGCGCACGTAAAAACAATTCATTTTCTCTGGTTGTAAAATATGTGAAAGCCCCAGCTTAATAAAGAATGATTTCGGGTCTGTTTTTAAAATTTGAAACAAATTGGATTGGGGCAATTTTAATTCCGTAGATTTGTTTTTACAGTTAATTTGTTTTCCGTATAAAAACTGATTCTGCAAAGACGAATTAGAAAATAAAAATCCGATTTCAAAAAAAGGAATTAAGCGTGTGAAAAAAATATTCCAATTTTCAATATTTGATTTTAAATGAGTGGCTAAGTAACTGATATTTTCCATGAGGCTATCGTTATCAAGAGGCTCGTAACATAATTGTAATCTGTTCAGGCTGATTGTTTGGGTTAAGTTTACGTTTTCAATATTTGATTGCTCAAACAAATTTTCAATTTTTTTTGTCAGTGAATTCTTCATACGGTCATCATAATTGAATTTTTAATTAATGTGAGTCTGAAACAAATTCGCAATTCGGAAAACTAGCCTTTAAGCCAGGCGATAAATTCTTTTGAAAGAAAAAACGGATATTATTGCAACCCAGGCTTTTAATATTTTTTACAAAATCGTCTGATTCGACGTCTTCGGGTTTTTCAAGAAGGCAAACCCAGCGGTTTAAAAAATGATTTGCAGTTGCAAGAAAAATTAATTCAGAATTTGATTTGAAATTGAATTTCGGAAAGTGAGTTTCATTTAATATATGCTCAGTCTCGTTTGAAACAGAGCGTGTAAAGGAATGGGCTTTATTTTTTGTTAGCGCCGACAATAAAAACGCAGAACGAAAGTTGAGCTCTTGCCACCAATAAGAATTGGGCTGATCAAGGATGACCCACAGGTCACAGCCCGGCCCAAGTGCAGTGCTATTATTCTTCATTTCTCAGGATCTGGTCGAGAAGGCCATTAACAAAGGCGCTGGATTCTTGAGTTCCAAAAATTTTTGCAATTTCAATAGCTTCGTTGATGACGATTTTAGGTTCTAAAGTTTCTTTAGCCATCAACATTTCATAAACAGCAATGCGCAAAATATTGCGATCGACCGAAGCCATGCGATCAATCTTCCAATGCGCACTGGCTTTTGATATTTTTGAATCGATACCTTCAATATTATTTTTTACACCCTGAACCACAGTCATTGCGTAGTCCATGACTGTGGTATCAAATGTTTTTTCAAACACAGCAGATAAATCTTTAAGGCTCATTTGTGGCGCAAATTCAGTTTGGAATAAGATCTGCAGGGAAAGTTCTCTGGATTGTCGTCTCATCGGGTTGTGTTCTTTCTGTTTTCAGTATTTGAGGTATTGCAGTCAAGCTTAATTGTGGGCTTGCGGCTTCGACAACATCCATCAATTCGTCGCCTTCAAGTTTTTCAACGAATTCCTGAACGTCTTTAAATGTTCTATATACGCTAGCGAAGCGTATATAGGCAACGTCATCAAGTTGTTTAAGTTCGGCCATCATTCGGCGACCGATGACTTTGGATGCAACTTCGCCCTCACCACGAGTAATAACCCACGATGAAATTCGTTCGACAACATTTTCTAATTGAGCCAAAGAGACGGGTCTTTTTTGACAAGCGGCCTGCAGTCCGCGTAATAATTTTTCTTTGTTGTAGGGTTCTCTGCGCCCATCTTTTTTAATTATAAATGGATAGCTCAGCATAACCGTTTCTAAAGTCGAATATCTAGATTTACACGATAAACATTCGCGACGACGGCGTATGCCGCTGTCTTTTTGCACTCGGGTATCTAAAACTTTGTCTTCGGCATGTCCGCAGAAAGGGCATTTCATATGCCGAAGACTATAATTCGCTAGAGGTGGGGTCAATTTACGTTATAAACTAGACTAGTTTTTCGCACAGCGTAAAGCATTTAAAATGGTCATAGGTTTAAAGGCTGTTTAAACTATCACTATGAATAAATATTTTATTTTATTTTTAATTTTGTTTGCTCAGTCTACCTATGCAAATGCTCCTAAAGTTGGCAGAACCGCCGCAGCCAAATATTTTCAAGCTAAAAACAAAACTCAAGATTACCCGGTCGAGGATCAAGAACGTCAGCCGTCTTCGATCGAATCTTTATCAGATCAAGAGCATTATTTGGCTGTGGGGATTGGTTCATTTACGCAAACTGAATCTTATAATTGGGGACAAGGCTCAAAAGAAACAGAAATTGGAAAATACGGAATCGACATGACTTACAGACTTGCTCAAGAAGGCTTTCTTTTTGATCAGGCCATGCGAATCAGTTACAACGAATATATGCCTGTCGGAGAGCGCGCCAGTAAACTTAGTTTCATGTATGCAATGATTTTGCCTGATGCGGGTTCGAAATTTCCGCTTTATTTTGGTTTGGCTGCGGGGCCAGGGGTATTTTTAAAGCAAATCAGCGGAGAGTCGCCATTAAGTTTAGATTATCAACTGTTTTTAGGTTTGCGACTTTTTAATTTATTTGAAAAAACTGGTTTTTATATCGAGGGCGGTATGCGGAATCATTTACATATCACCAGCGATGGACAATTAAATGGTACATTTGTTTCTGCAGGTGGGGTATTTACTTTTTGAAGCAAAGCTTCGCGGATATGAAATTCGACGTGAAGCAAAGCTTCGCGGATATGAAATTCGACGGAGTAAATAATGAAAATACATTCCCATCTTGTTTTTAAAATTGTCGAAGTTTTAGATCTTATCGTTTTTGAAAAAAAATATGCAGATAAAGTTTTAGAAAAAACATTTAAAGCCAATCGAAAATTAGGTTCACGTGATCGTAAATTTTTTGCCGAAACAGTCTATGAAGTTATTCGTCATTTTAGATTTTATTCAGAAGTCATGAAATCAGACTTGTCCTTAGATTTAGTGGTGGCTCATTTGGTTAAAAGCATGGGCAGTTTACCATCTGGTGAAGAATTCAAAGATTTTGATATTGCAAAAATTCAAAGTCGTTTGAAATATAAATATCCTATCGAAGTTCAAAATTCATTTCCTGATTGGATCCACGAATTAGGCACCAAAGAATTTGGCGATGATTGGCCCGCTTTAATGAAGGCCTTAAACCAACAGGCCGAAGTTTTTCTGCGAACAAACACATTAAGAACCTCAAAATCTGAATTAAAAGCAGCGTTAGCTAAAGAAGACATTGAAACTAAATTTGTCGAAGGTTTTGATGATTGTTTGGCGCTGATAGAGCGTAAAAATGTTTTTATCACTGAATGTTTTAAAAAAGGTTTTTTCGAAGTCCAAGATGCGGCTTCACAAAAAATTGCAGTATTGTTAAACCCACAGCCAGGGGATCGAGTTGTTGATGCCTGTGCCGGTGCGGGTGGTAAATCTTTGCATCTTGCAGCTTGTATGAAGAACAAAGGTAAAATCATTGCCATGGACATCCACGAATGGAAATTGGGCGAATTAAAAAAACGGGCGGCACGTGACGGTGTCGATATTATCGAAACCAAAGTGATCGATACAAATAAAACAATCAAGCGTTTAGAGAATTCATTTGATAAAATCTTATTGGATGTTCCGTGTTCGGGTATGGGCGTGATTCGACGTAACCCAGATACGAAATGGAAATTATCTGCGGAAGAAATCGATCGTATGGTGAATCTGCAGCGTGAAATTTTAAAAGATTATTCAAAAATGGCAA
>JAYVKY010000089.1:0-3975 GCA_043767965.1 Pseudobdellovibrionaceae bacterium | reverse complement strand
TTACCCAACGGAAAAAAATTAGGCGAAATGGTGCAGGCGGATTTGGCTAAAATCGGAGTCAAAGTAAAACTTGTTACATTTGACTGGCCGACGTATTTAGAAAAATCAAAAAAAGGCGAACATCAAATGATTCAATTTGGCTGGACGGGCGATAATGGGGACCCAGATAATTTTATGAATGTATTATTAGGCTGCTCAGCCATTAAGGCCGGCAGTAATTATGCGCATTGGTGTCACAAAGAATTTGATGCGCTTTTACAAAAGGCGAAAGAGGATTCATCAATTAAAAACAGAACTGTTTTTTATGAAAAAGCTCAAGATATTTTTTCTAAAGAAAAACCATGGTTCCCTATAGCGCACGCGAAACAAAATAAAGTAATGTCAGCAAATGTTCAGGGATATAAAATTGATCCCTTCGGCCATGATCAATTTGAAAGTGTATCTTTGAAATAAACTAATTTCATGATTTCAAAACTGCTTAAATTATTTTTCTCGTTTTTATTTATCAGTTTGATCAGTTTTTCTGTGATCAGGCTGATACCAGGTGATCCGGTGATAAATATCATTGGCGAACGCAGTGCCAGCCCAGAACGAATTGCTGAAATTAAAAAAAATCTGGGCCTGGATCAGTCTGTTATTAACCAATATTTCAAATTTATAAAAAATGCAGTGCAAGGTGATTTTGGCGAATCGATTTCATCAAAGCAATCCGTGATGCAAGAATTTAAAATTTTATGGCCAGCGACTGTTGAATTGTCAGTGATGGCACTTTTGTGGTCTTCCGCCGTTGGGTTGTCAATGGGGATACTTGCGGCGATTAAACGAAATTCATTTTGGGATTATTCAGCAGTCAGTCTTTCGACAATAGGTTTTGCGATGCCGCTATTTTGGTGGGGCCTCATTGTGATTTTCTTTTTTGCGGTCAGATTGGGTTGGTTTCCGATTTCAGGGCGTGTGGATGTGATTTATGATATTCCGTACGCAACGGGATTTTATTTTATCGATACCTTATTAGTTAAAAATTACGACGCTTTTTTTTCGGCCATCAAATTTATTATTTTACCCGCATTTGTTCTGGGGACAATTCCGTTGGCGTTGATTGTTCGTGTGACCCGTTCTGCAGTGATTGATATTGCCAAAGAAGATTTCATTCGAACAGCAAAAGCCAAGGGTTTATCACCATCAAAAATTATATTTAAACACATTTTAAAAAATGCATGGCCCCAAATTTTAACTGCGATTGGCCTTGCGATGGGGCATCTGTTAACGGGCGCAATTATGACAGAAACTTTGTTTTCATGGCCAGGCATGGGTCGATGGATCGTTCACAGTATCATGGCCAGGGATTATCCTGTTGTGCAGGCGGGGCTTTTTTATTCAATGTTAATGATTATCATTATTAATTTTATAACTGATGAATCAATTAAATATTTAAATCCGAAACTAAAAGACAATTCCCAATGATTAAAATTATTCTGAAAAATAAAAGTTTATTGATCGGGGTTTGTCTATTTTCATTTTTTGCGTTGGTGTGCCTCGTTTCATTATTTTGGACGCCCTATGATTCAAAAGAAATTTTTGATGGAGCTGCATTATTAGCACCAAGTGCAAGATATTTATTAGGCACCGATGATTTAGGGCGAGATTTATTTTCAAGGTTACTTGTGGGATCACAATTATCCATAGGTATTGGATTACTGGTTGGAGGCATTTCAATTGTATTGGGTGCAAGCCTCGGCCTAGTGGCGGGTTACTTTGGTCATAGGACAGATCAGATCCTGACGTTAATTATGAATGCGCTTCAGGCGATGCCAAGCTTGCTGCTGGCATTATTCGTTGTGGCTATTTTGGGGCCCAGTGTTTTAAACACAATTCTTTCTGTGACTTTAGTTTCAATACCCATCATGTACAGGCTGGTCCGATCTGCTGCGCAAATTGAAAACAGCAAAGATTATGTCACGTCAGCGAAAGCCGTTGGTGCCAGCCATTTTAGAATTATCAGATCACATTTATTTCCGAATTGCTTGACACCGATATTGGTTCAAACGGCCGTCTGTTGCAGCGAAGCGATTTTAAATACTGCAGCACTGGGTTTTTTGGGTTTGGGCATTCCAGCGCCATACCCCGAATGGGGAACGATGCTTAGCGATTCAAAAAATTTGATGGAATCGGCACCGCATTTGATGATTCTTCCGGGATTGTGTTTATTGTTTCTTATTCTTTCTACGCAATTAATTAGTGATGGTTTGCGCGATCAGTTGGATCCTAAATTGCGCGGACGCTGAGCTATTAAATCGAACAAAGTCGCTTTGTAATTAACTCGGACAAAATCGCTGTGTGGAAACAAATATTAAAGTCTCCTAGACGTTTGGCCGATAAGTAAATATCAAAGGGGTTTGATGATGCGGTCTGTTTTTAAAAATCTCTGTAAAGTACTAAGCCTTTTTTATATTTCAGTTTTGTTTTTCAGCTGTACTCAAAATAAATACACATCTGCAAGGTCGCTGGTTACGCCACTTGTTGCGCCATTTGCACAACCATCATCGGTTATTCAACCAAGCACTGTGTTGCCAATTACAAATAATGTCATTGTGCCAAGTAATGCCTTAACGCAACCAACAGCGCCTGTTATCACGCCAGCATCGAATACGGTTATACCCGTATCAAACAACACGTTGTTACCACCAAATATTTCACTGAATTTATAATTGAAGGTTGAAAATGAAGAAATCAATTGCACGTGTAATTTTATTATCTTCAGTATTATTGCCGGTCACTTTTTTATTTCAAAATTTTTCAACCTACTTTAATTTATCAGGCTCAGAAGTTAAGGTCTTGGCGGATCCTGCTGTTTTTAATTGTGATTTTTATAGTGCTTATTATTCAGATCTAAAAGCGGCATTTCAAAATGATTGTAATGCTCTGACAGAGCACTGGATAAATAGCGGAATCAATGAAGGCCGTCGTGGTCATGACAGTTTTTCAGCAATCGGTTACAAAAATATGTATATTACAAATGAGCCCGCATTTGCAAGCATGTCCAATGCAGATGCGATCCGGCATTATGTTTTTCAAGGCCGAGTACATGAAAACCGTGTCGGTGATCAAATCACGCAGGGTTTGACAAATATCGTTTTTTCACAAAATACATCGATTGAACCAATTCACTTTACAAATGCTGGTGGCGCAATTTCGAGTTGTCAAATCACACCTGCGCTGCCACCGGGCTTAATTTTTAATGCAAGTACTTGTGTAATTTCTGGTGCGCCATTAGATGTGCAAGGTCAAGTTCAATACACTGTAACTGCTGTTAATGCTGCGGGAAGTTCATCAAGCACTTTTAATCTATCTGTTCGAGCGCGATCACGATACAAAGTGGGCGCGTATTATTTTGGAATGTTTGCTCCGTATTCACATTACAACAACGGTGTATTTTTTGGCTCAACGATTCATGACAATGTGTATATCAGAAAACCAGGACAGCCAAGCCTTGTGGGCGACTATTGGGCTGGCGTCAGAGATCTGTATTTGGGTAATGAATTCACACAAGATTTTAAAAATATGTTTACAGTTGTCAATGGCTTCGACGGCAATATTTTCAATACCTGGAGAGTTAATCCAAGATGGAATGTCTTACAGCCTGCGATTGGTTATTACAATCAAGCCGAAGTCTCCACCGTTGAAAAACATATTCAGCAAGCCACTGAAAATGGAATAGATTACTTTTCATTTTATTGGTATTGGAATAAAAACATACAAGCTGAGGATTTAAATTACGGTCTGGATAATTTTTTAAATGCAAAAAATAATAAAAAAATGGATTTCATGTTATCACTATGTCAACATGGCTGGACATTTTCTATTCCATACAGTCAGTGGGATCTGGCGATTGATAAAATAGTTGGTTACTTTCAAACTGATAACTACCTGAAAATTAGTGGCCGGCCAGCGATACAAATTTGTGATGTCGGCAGT
>JAYVKY010000088.1:0-3644 GCA_043767965.1 Pseudobdellovibrionaceae bacterium | reverse complement strand
TTATCATCAAATCATCATTGAACAACGAAGCGATCTAAAAAGAATTGCTATCACTGGCGCTTGCGCCGGAAACATTATGCTTTTTTCTGTCTCGATTTATTCTGGTGCACATGGTGAAATATTAACATTATTTAAAGCATTGAATTTTATTTTATTCTTGCCCGTTGTTTTTTATTCAGCCCTTCCCTTTTACAGAGGCGCGTGGACCAGTTTGAAAATTAAAAAAATTCATATTGATTTACCTATCACCATAGCATTATTAACTGGGTTTATATTCTCAGTTTATAATTTAGCCACAGGGTCTGATCAATTTTATTTTGACTCAACCGCCAGTTTTTTGTTTTTAATTCTAGTCGCCCGTTTTTTCGTAAAAAAAACACAACAAATTTTTTTAGCACCTCAAAATTTAAAATCCCAAATTAAACATGAAACCTATTTCGTCAATAACCAGACAATGAGTCTTCCTGAAAACATTCAAAGAAACGACGATTTGACGGTCAGTCAAGATCAAATTATACCCGTCGATGGCCAGCTAAATACAAACTATGCATTAATAGACACCGCATATATGTCTGGCGAAAGCATTCCCTACACATTCACCAAAGGTATGAAGCTTTTTGCTGGCTATAGGCTTTTATCCTCGTCAATCAGTATGACGTGTGAAAAAAAAATTAACGAAACTCGTATCTCGGATTTATTAAAACAAGGTTACCAAAATCTAGCAACAAAGTGTCAGTACTTAAATTTGGCTGATCGCTTAGCTCAGAAGTTAATTTTAACTGTATTTGTCGTCTCGTTCCTGTTTTTATTTATCTATGGATTTTTCTTTGATTTCAAAGAGGCCTTTGACAGATCCCTTGCTCTTATTGTGGTTGCTTGTCCCTGTGCTTTGGCTTTCGGAAGCCCGTTGACCTTAGCGATGGCCTACAAGAAAGCATATCTCAATGGGATCTCTGTTCGTAATCCAGATATATTTGAAAAGATATCAAACATTAAAAATATTTTTTTCGACAAAACAGGTACCCTTACAGATGGGCATCTTGAAATATCACACACTTGGCCTGAAGAAATTCCCAACCCAACGAAAGCCATATTGATTCAGTTAGAAAAAATTTCGTACCACCCTGTAGCATTTGCTTTAAGAAAATCCTGGCAATCGCAGGATCTGACTGAAAACAATATTCATATTGATAAGCATGAGGAAATTTTTGGCCTAGGAATTCGTGGTTACATCGGATCTGATTTTTATGAAATTAAATCCGTACCAAGCCAGATGTGTGACGATGAAACAGAAATGGCAATTGCATTTTATAAAAACAAAGAAATCCAATGCCGTATCTATTTCCAAGATAAAATTCGCAAAGAATCTATTGCTATTATTAATTTTTTGAAATCAAAAAATATACAGAGCTTTCTGTTGACCGGAGACAATAAACGTAAAGCCTTATCCTTAGGAATACTTTGTGGCATACCTAAAGAAAATATTTTTTCAGAATTATATCCGGAAGACAAAGAAAATATTATTTCGAAATACTCTGACACCCTAATGATTGGCGATGGCATTAACGACAGCCTTGCCATGAGCAAAAGCAGCGTCAGTGTAGCAGTTAAAGGCAGTATTGAAGTCGCACTGAATTCATCAGATGTTTTTTTCTTACGCCCTGGCCTTCAGCCCCTTACTCAATTGTTTTCAATAAACAAAATAATACATACGACTCTGACGCGAAATTTAACCTTGTCATTAATCTATAATTTAACTGCCGGCGTTTTTGCTTTGATGGGATTTATTAACCCATTATGGGCCGCGATTCTTATGCCGATCAGTTCATTCATTGTTATCTTGTCAACGATCTGGGGATTTTCTAAGTGAACATATTATTTTTAATGATTCCAATGGCTTTAATTTTAGGGCTCATTTTTATTATTGGATTTATCTGGGCCGTCTCGGATGGGCAAATGGATGATCTGAAAACACCTGCACTACGAATTTTAAATGATGAATCTACAAACAAAAACCGACACCGAAAGGACACGCAATGACCCCTGAACGAAATCAAATTGAAACAATATCCTATGATGATGATATTGTAAAAAAGTTCACACTCGCTACATTGATTTGGGGGGCTGCTGCTTTACTTTTTGGCTTGATCGCCGCAATACAATTGGCCTATTGGCCAATGAATTTAAATCTGGAATGGATCACGTTTGGACGACTTCGTCCGTTACATACAAATGCCGCTATTTTTGCATTTGCCGGAAATGCAATTTTTGCCGGAATATATTATTCGACACAACGACTGCTTAAGGCTCGATTATTTTCAGATATATTTTCTGCGATCCATTTTTGGGGTTGGCAGTTTATTATTTTATGTGCCGCAATTACGTTACCATTAGGCTATTCGCAATCCAAAGAATATGCCGAACTTGAGTGGCCTATTGATATTTTAATTGCCTTCATTTGGGTCGTTTTTGCCATCAATTTCTTTATGACTATCAAAAAACGTCGCGAAAAACATTTGTATGTTGGCATTTGGTTTTACATTGCAACAATCATCACAGTTGCAACATTACATATTGTGAATTCAATAGAAATTCCAATTTCACCTTTAAAATCATTGCCTGTTTGGGGTGGTGTTCAGGACGCCCTTGTTCAATGGTGGTATGGTCACAATGCCGTTGCCTTTTTCTTAACAACGCCATTTTTAGGTTTAATGTATTATTTTGTTCCTAAAGCGGCAAATCGACCAATCTATTCTTATCGACTTTCGATTATTCATTTTTGGTCACTCGTATTTATTTATATTTGGGCCGGCCCCCATCATTTATTATACACGTCGCTTCCTGAGTGGGCACAAACATTAGGAATGATTTTTTCAGTGATGCTTTGGATGCCTTCATGGGGCGGAATGATCAATGGCTTGATGACCTTAAAAGGTGCCTATAAAGAACTAATTCAAAATCCAGTCATTAAATTTTTTGTGGCCGCATTAACTTTTTATGGAATGGCGACTTTTGAAGGGCCGCTCTTATCAATAAAATCTGTTTCAGCGCTTGGGCATTATACGGATTGGATCATCGGACATGTTCATTCGGGCACTCTGGGTTGGAATGGTATGTTTATCATGGGAATGATGCTATGGATGGTTCCTAAACTTTGGAATACAGAATTGTATTCTAAAAAACTAGCTGAAAATTCTTTTTGGATTTCTCTGACTGGCGTTCTTTTTTATTATATTTCAATGACCGTTGCAGGCATCACACAAGGCCTTATGTTAAATGGTATCGATTCATCTGGGAATTTAATGTACCCGGATTTTATTGAAACCGTGACTCAAATTATTCCCTTATATTGGGTGCGCGCCGTCGGCGGCACACTGTATTTGATTGGTTACTGTCTGTTTTTATATAACATCTATAAAACGATTAAAATGGCTCCGGCGGCGAGCGCCTCTGAAAAAAATATTCAGGTTATGAAAACAGGTTGGACTGAAAAATATACGGATGGCCATAGAAAATTAGAAGGCATGGGCTTGGCTTTTTCTGTCTTGGCATTCTTAGCGATTGCTGTCGGATCAATTATTGAAATTTATCCAACCCTTGCTATTCAAAAATATATTAACCCCACAGAAACAATCGGGCCATTT
>JAYVKY010000087.1:0-4361 GCA_043767965.1 Pseudobdellovibrionaceae bacterium | reverse complement strand
TTTTCTTTTTCATACGACTTAAAATTTCAATCACTAAATCTTCGTCCATTTTTTCAAAGACCTGCGCCGCCTGAATTGGTTTCATATTTGAATAGACTTGTACTAAGGTGTCTACTTTGCCACTGTCGGAAGCAATACGCTCTTTGAGTATCGTTGAAATCTTTGTCCGGTATTCTTCAAGCTGCACAAGCTTTGATTCAATATCTTGTTTTTGTTTTGTAATTTCAGCCGCCTTTTTATTGAGATCCTCTTCGCGCTGATCAAGCTCTTTTTTTCTTTCAGCCAGCTTAAATAAAAAATCTGACTCATCAACTGATTTCGGTTCGACTTTTGCTTCGGCTTTCTTTTCTGCTGTACTGGCTGATGGCTTTTCTTCGGCTTTTTCAGAAGCCTGCGCCTCGCCAAGGCCGATTTCTATTTTTTTAAGATACGTTTCGATTTGATCAAAGTTTTCAATGCTTAAGAAAAATCCGGCAGCAATAGCTAGAAATAAGCAGAACTGAAGCATTGGAAGTTTTTTCGTTTTAAGTTGTGCTTTTTTTATTTTTTTTGTTTGTTGCGCTAACGCAGCAACATCGACTGGTTTTTTCACAGTCTGATGATCTGCATTTTTTTTAACTTTTTTAAAAAACTGATCGTACGATTGACTCATTCTTTTTCTATCCTTGCAAATCTTAAAGTCGCAATTTCTTCTAACTCTTTACGTTCGTTATCGTTAAAGGTTTTGATAAATTCGTCTTTTTTCTTCTCTTTTAGTCTCTCCATCATTTTAGCCTCTGTTAGGGCTTTCAGCAAAATTTCGCGATAGGACTCGACTTCTTTTTCTAATTTTTTAAGACTTTCGCTCTGTCTGACTATACGCAGGTCCTGACCTGACAGGTATACATTAATTTGCTGAACTTGATCCTGCCAACTTGTATTTGATTGAACCAGTTCTGATCGGTACACCATATTTTTCTGTTTTTCGAGAATCATATTGTCGCGAATGTTTTCTGCATCAGTTAAATTATTTTGTGCTTGCACGAAATCACGCCGAGCCAAATCGACTTGTAGATTTCTATGTCTTAATACTTTTTCAAGTGTGAATTTAAACTTCATATAATATTAAATTTATCCAGCAGTTAAATTTTGCAGCATTCGCAAACACTGAACCATATTTGAAGAATCTTCGGTGCTCTGTTTTAAGAATTCATTAATAGCGTCATTCATTTTGACTGCTTTATCAATTTTAGGATTTGCACCGGCTTTATAAGCACCGATATTTATCAGATCCTCTGCGTCTTTGTATGTGGCAATGAGCTCGCGCAATTTGAAAGACATTTTTAAGTGCTCTGGCGAACTGACTGATTTCATCACTCGACTTGTGCTTTGCAATATATCAATGGCTGGGAAATGTCCCTTATGCGCCAATTGTCTTGATAGAACGATGTGACCATCAACAATTGATCTGACTGCATCCCCAATAGGATCATTCATATCATCACCTTCAACAAGTGTTGTGTAAAACCCAGTGATTGAACCCGAGTTTTCAAAATTACCAGCGCGTTCAAGTAATTTAGGTAACGTTGAAAAAACACTAGGCGTATAACCGCGTGATGTCGGCGGCTCGCCAATTGATAATCCTATTTCACGAAGTGCCATCGCAAACCGGGTGACAGAGTCCATAACTAACAAAACATTTTTATTATTTTTAGCAAAATATTCTGCAATTGCCGTTGCCACATAAGCCCCGCGCATTCGTAATAAAGGGCTGTGATCACTGGTCACACAGACAACAACTGTTTTTTTCATACCCTCTGGGCCCAATTCGTTTTCGATAAATTCACGGACTTCTCGGCCTCGCTCGCCGATGAGTGCGATGACATTGACGTCGGCTTCGGTTTGTTTTGCCATCATGCCCATCAGCACTGATTTTCCAACACCTGAACCCGCCATGATTGCCACCCGCTGACCGCGCCCCACGGTGACTGCCGCATTAATTGCGCGTACACCAACATCCAAAGATTGTCTGATGGGTTGACGTAATAAGGGATTTACAATTTCAGCATACAACGGAACTTCTTTTGTTGTTTCTATGGGTTCGCCCTGATCTATAGGCAGTCCTAGCCCGTCCACGACACGACCTAATAAATCATCACTGACTTTTACTGTTGCAATTGATTTTGATAAAACAATTTTAGAACCCAAAGCGACACCACGCATTTCGCTTAGACCCATCATTAAAACCTGGCGGTCTTTAAATCCCACCACTTCGGCAAACAAAGGTTTTGTTGACGAGGGTGTTTCAATTTGACAAATACTTCCGACGCTTGCGCCTGGCAAAAAACCTTTAATTAAAAGACCTGTGACCTCTGTGACTTTGCCACTGTCCTTAGTTAAATGAATATTTTTTAATATATCGGAATACTTATCAAAATTAATATTCACGAATTTAACCTACTTTAAGTTTCACTTTAGGTAGTGATTGTTTAATTTCATCCCATAATTTACTTGTACGTTCAGGAATACGCGCATCAATAATTCCGTAATTTGTTTCAACAATACAACCGCCTGGCTGTATTGTTGGAATTGACTGCAGTTTGACATTCTTTAAAAATTCAAATTCGCGATGATTCTGAGACTTCATATTCTCTAAAAATTGAATTTGTTCTGGGGCAACTGATACAGTAATATCTTCATCTGCCTGTGCAGTTTCTATAGACTTTTGAATCACTGATAAAATAATTTCTGGCTTTGATTCGATATGATCAAATGCCAATTTTTCTGCAATTTGATAAATCATCGTCATAATATGCGTTTCATTTTGATGAACTAATTCTTCTTTGATTTGTCCCAATTTTAGTATCAAAGTGTGAACCAGAGCTAAGCCCTCATTGATTTCTGACGTTGTTGTCTCAAAGGCCATTTTATATCCATCTGCTTTTCCGAGATCGAACCCCTCAGTAAATGCTTGAGCTTGAATAACGGCCACTTTTTCTAAAACTAAATCTTCAATTTTTTGTTCTTCAGATTGTTTTTCAATTTCAGCAATGCCTGTTGTTTGGCGCAATACATCACTCATTATAAAATCAGAACCTTGTTTTTTTTGAATCAAGTAATCCAAAGCTGCTTCCGGTGTTACAGAAGCAAAATCTTTGGGTTTGTATTCAAGCACTGTCGCTGCCGACATATTTGTTTTTGCTCTCATTGATTAGACCATCGCATCTTCAGTGCCGCCTCGTGCAATGATTATTTTACCCTCGGCCTCTAAACGACGAGCCACATTAACGATTTCTTGCTGAGCGCCTTCGACATCAGATAATCGCGCAGGTCCCATATTTGATAGATCTTCGCGCAACATTTCTGCCGCACGAGCAGAAATGTTTTTAAATATTTTAGTTCGAATATCTTCATTTGCAGTTTTTAATGCCATCAGTAATCTATCATTCGGCACTTCTTTAAGAAGCATTTGAATACCACGATCATCAATTTTTGTAACGTCTTCAAAGACAAACATTAATTTACGAATCTCTTCTGCAAGTAATGGGTCTTTTTCTTCTAAGCGTGACATAATTGATTGCTCTGTATTTTTATCCATAACATTCAACATTTCAGCAACCGGTTGCACCCCACCAAGTGATGCCTGTTCAACTGAGTGCGTGTTTGATAACTGATTTTTTAATACGCGATCAATATCAGCGATCAGTTCAGGATCTACATTTTCTAAGTTGGCCATACGCATAACAACTTCGGCTTGTAAACTTTCAGGTAGACGCCTTAAAACTTCACCTTTTTTTTCTGATTCTAAGTGGGCCAAAATAACTGCCACTGTTTGTGGATGTTCATTCACTAGAAATGTAGATAACGCCTTCGCATCAACCATTTCTAGTGATTCTAATGTACGTCCACTAGCGCCATTAATATTTAATCCACCCATCACGCCACGTGCTCGTTCCTCGCCGATGGCTTCGATAATTGCTTCCTTACTGGACATTTTATCCGAGAAAATAAAATCTTCAGATTCGCTCAATGTTTCATAAAACTCTTCAAGCACTCGCTTAGTTACACTGACCGGAACAACTTTAAATTTACTCATCAAATGAATAAGCTTACGAATATCTCCGTCATCCATTTTAGTAAATAATATTTTAATCGCATCGCGACCTAAATAGTTCACTAGAATGGCTGCTTTATCGATACCTCTTAAGGTATCATAATCTAAATTTTCATACCGGCTCGGAGCTTTCATAAATTAAGATTCCTTCCGTGCAACCCACATATTAATTGCACTTGATGCTTTTTCTTCGTCGCGTCCGATCAAATTCATAATGCGATCTTTTAATAATTCGCTTTCGGCTTTTTCTGGATCAATTGATTCTTGA
>JAYVKY010000086.1:0-19953 GCA_043767965.1 Pseudobdellovibrionaceae bacterium | reverse complement strand
AATTGAACCTTATTTAATATGGGCAAATCAAAATAATCATCACCCATGTAGGCCATCTGTGAGGGCACCAGCCCTGATTTTTTTTGCAATTCTAAAAATGAGGGGTTTTTATCTAAGGCGCCTTCAAAAAAATATTGAATGCCTAACATTTTAACGCGGGCACGCACATCTTCAGCGATTGATCCTGTAATTACAGCCACTTGATATCCTGATTCGATCAAGGCTTTAATGCCAACACCATCACGCACAGAATAAATACGCTTCCATTGGCCGTTTGAATCCATCCACAAACGGCAATCCGTCATAATGCCATCCACATCAAGCACAAGCATTTTAATTGAATTTAATTTTTGAATATTAACAGTCGTACTTTTATCCACAGTGTTATTGTTCAGAATAAAGAATAACACTGCAACTAAGTGCGTGTTTAATGTTGATTTCCTAAAGACTTAAGTCGTGGATCTAAAAAAAAATCTAGACCTTAGTCAATAACAAAAAAATGTCTGATTATAATTCTGTAAAACTTGTACTTGAGTTAATCGAAAATTCAGTTTGCGTTTCAAGATTAGTAATTATCTTTGGATAACCTAACATATCTAAAGCTGTAAGTCCCGTAACAAGTTCGTAACCAACCCCTGTTGATTTTTTTGTATAAACAAGGTTATCACGTAAATCAAAAAGATAATCAGGGTCTGCATTTGCCAGTGGGGTGATAAAAGTCAGATCAGAAAATGTCGCGCGCGCCTGGCTGAGGGATTCATAACCATAAGATTGCGCACCCATAAAAATAGTTAAATTTTCTGCCGGATTAGATAAATCAACTTGGATTAAACTTGTTAAATCAATCGCTGATGCGGTAGCGCCAGTACTCCAAACACTGGTGTAAGCTTTTATAATATTGCCAGTTCGTTCAATTCGAATTTTGGTATTTCGACCATTCCAACCTAATCGATCGCCAGAAGAGCCATTTTTATTTATGCTACCAACTGACATATTGCCGATTGTTCGAATCACAGTCCCATTTAATTTGTGTATCAGACCCCAACCTAAACTGGGTGATGGAAACCCACCTTGAGTACGATAAGCTGATAACGTATGAACATCGTTATTTGCAGGGTCTACATAGACTGCAATGGACACTCCGATAGCATCATCATCAATATCCGTTGAAGACACTGTCGCCTCTGCTGTGTACGTATCAAATTTAAGTGAACTAAAAAAACCATTATAAAAAGATGTATTCTGAATATTAAATAATCGATCAGGCCCTGTTAAATAAACCCATGACAATGAATTCATTGATTCGGTGTTGCAAGCTGCATCTATGTTCGGATTCGCCACAGGGCTGACAGAGTTTGCCCACATACCTGTACCATCCATACTTGTTTGGCAATAACTTGGCGTCGCTATAATACTAGCAACCGTTGGGTAATATGTTATTCCGGAAAAACGCTTCCATTTTGAAACAACTTCTGCAAATTTTGGTGGTACGTTCCCAGAGATACGATTTGCAAGTTGCGTACGATCAGACACAGAGCTTCCATAGGCCAATTGGTACAAACTGTCTATAGCTGCAGTAGACGGAGCATAACCACTATTTTTGCATGAAACAATAACAGTCGATATAATCATTACTAAAAATTTTATTTTATTTCTTTGAAAATATTTTTTCATAAGCTACTTACGTCTCCGTTGAATAACTTATCGACACATTTTAAACAAAAGCTTAGGGTATAATAAAAAAATATCAATCTGATACAAAAAATATTTTTATCTGATTTTAGACATCAATAGGTCTTGATAAATCAACATGCCTACCGGTTTTTGCGGCGACAGTGATTGCTGATCTAAAACAATCAACATTTGAATCTGAAACTGTTCCATCAGAAACAAAGCTTTCTCTGCCAATTCACTCGCATCTATTGTTTTTGGCGAAAGTGACATCATATTTTCTGCTGTGGCTTGAAATGGAGTTTGATTTTTTTCTAGAAATCTTCGGATATCGCCATCGGTGATGATGCCGATTAAGTTTTTGTTGGCATCCAGTACGCCGGCGGCCCCACGTACACTTTGATGAGTCATCTTTGTTAAAATTTCTTTCATCGATGTTGTCTTTTCAATAAACGGTAAAGCATCGCCTTTTTTCATAAGATCTCGAACCCGTAATAATTTTGCACCTAAAGACCCTGCTGGATGAAATTCTGCAAAATTTTCAGATTTAAAATTTTTCTGATCCAGCACCGCCATCGATAAAGCATCACCCATGGCCAATGTTGCCGCTGCAGAAGAGGTCGGTGCTAAATTTAAAGGACAGGCTTCTTTTTCAACAGCAATATTTAAAATAACATTTGCGGCCTTTGCCAGGGTTGAATTTATTTTACCCGTCATTGCTATCAGTTTTATGCCGCGTCGTGAAATAAAATTTAAAATTGAGTTTAATTCAACGGCCTCGCCGCCGTAAGAAATTGCAATCACTAAATCATTTTTTGATATGACCCCTAAATCACCATGACTGCTTTCAGCTGGGTGTAAATACAAAGCTGGGGTTCCTGTACTTGAAAGAGTACTAGAAATTTTTCGTGCTATTTGACCTGATTTTCCGATGCCCGTGACAACGACCTTACCTTCGCAGGCTAAGACGAATTCTACGGCCCTTAAAAATGATTCGTCAATTTGGTCAATCAACGCTGAAATACTTTCGGCTTCAATTTTCAGAACATTTTTTGCTATTTCGAAAACTTTATCTTTGTTCATTTTTTAGATCCTACTTTTTAAGGCTTGCTTTAATAAAGGCTGCAAATAATGGGTGTGGTGCCAGTGGTTTTGATTTAAATTCGGGATGAAACTGAACACCAATAAACCAGGGGTGATTTTTACTTTCTAAGATCTCGACCAAATCACGCTCTTCATTAATCCCTGTGGCAATAAGGCCTTTTTTTGCAAATAAATCTTTAAACTGATTATTAAATTCAAAACGATGCCTGTGTCGCTCAGAAATAACATTTTTTTTATATATTTTTAGTACCTTCGATGATGGCATTAATTGGCATTTAAATGCACCCAAACGCATCGTTCCACCCTTGTCGACAAGTCCCCGCTGCTCGACCATCGAATCAATGACAATGTTACTCGATTTTTTTAAGTCATTGGGTTCTTCACCGATAAACTCGCGCGATGTTGCATCACGCAGGCCACACACATGGCGTGCAAATTCGATGGCCGCCAGTTGCATGCCAAAACAAATTCCAAAAAACGGGACTTTATTTTCTCGTGCGAACTGAATTGCCAAAATTTTACCTTCAACACCCCGGGTGCCAAAACCACCAGGCACCAAAATACCATCCACTTCGCCCAATTCTTTTTTTAGTGTTTTTAAATTTAATTTTTCTGAATCGACATACTTAATTTCGACCGTCGAAAAATTAGCCAACCCACCATGAACTAAAGATTCGTGTAAAGATTTATAAGATTCTTTGAGATCAACATATTTGCCGACAATTGCAATATGAACTGTTTTTTTAGGATTTTTTTGAATCTGACAAACCTTCTGCCAGCCGCTCAAAATTTGACTCGATTTTTTTTTCGTTTTTTTAAATCCTAAAACTTCACACACCAGAGCATCTAAATTTTCTTTATGTAAGGCCAACGGCACCTCATAGATACTTGAAGAATCTTTCGCCGAGATCACATTTTCTTTTTGAACCGAACAAAACAATGCGATTTTTGCTTTTAAATTTTCATCAATTATTTTTTCACTGCGGCATACCAAAAAATCAGGCTGAAGGCCAATTTGACGAAGCTCTTTAACAGAATGCTGAGTCGGTTTACTTTTTAATTCACCGGCCACTGAAATATAGGGAACATAAGTCACATGAATTAAAGCCGTATTTTTGGGCCCCAGATCAAGACGCAATTGTCTGATCGCTTCAAAAAAAGGTAACGCCTCGATATCGCCAACTGTACCGCCTATTTCAACAATCGCAATTTCGCTTCCCTGAGCAGCTTCGAAAGCACGTGATTTAATTTCATCAGTGATATGTGGGATAACTTGAACTGTACCACCCAAATAATCACCACGACGTTCACGCGTAATAACCGAATCATAAATTTGCCCAGCACTGACCGAGTTTGCCTTTTGCAATGTGACATTTACAAATCTTTCGTAGTGCCCTAAATCCAAATCAGTTTCAGCGCCATCATCAGTCACGTACACTTCGCCGTGTTGAAGTGGCGACATTGTGCCAGGGTCAACATTTAAGTACGGATCAAATTTCATCAAAGTTACTTTAAAACCGCGTGCCTCAAGCAATGAACCTAAGCTTGCTGCTGTTAAACCTTTACCTATTGATGAAACCACCCCGCCCGTGACAAAAATAAATTTTTGATGGCTGATGTTTTTTTTCATGAAAGCCTCAGTTCTAATTTCTTTAAATCTTCTGGGGTATCAATGCCTTGAATGGGCTCATTGACCGAAATAACTTTGATTCTGGCACCTAAGTGTAAAGCGCGCAGTTGTTCTAAGCTCTCAGACTTTTCAATCTGACTTTGTGGTGTTTGACAAAATTTTTCTAAAAAGGTTGTTTTAAATCCATAAATTCCAATATGTTTTTGTACGCATAAATCAAAATTTTCTTGAGCAAATTTTTCACGTGAAAACGGAATACCCAAACGACTAAAGTAAATAGCTTCTGAATTTTGATTTAATAAAACTTTTACAGAATTTAAATTAGCAATATCTTCGGCACACAAAGGGTGCGATAACGTCGCCATATCCAATGCAGCATTGTCCAAAAAGGCCTGCGCCAGGGGATCTATCATTTTTTTTGAAATCAGCGGCTCATCGCCTTGAATATTCAAAACGACGTCGAAAATTTTATTTTCTTTTTTTAAAATTTGACAGGTTTCAAAAATTCGATCCGTACCCGTTTGGCAGTCCTCAGAAGTCATCACGGCACGTACGCCATTGGCTTCTGCCAACTTTGCGATTTCTGGATGGTCTGTGGCTATGAATAACTCGGAAATCAAAGCACTGGTTCTTGCGCCTTCAATCACCCACTGAAGTACCGGCTTTCCGCAAAGGCTTACCAAAGGTTTACCAGGGAAGCGGCTAGAAGCAAATCGCGCTGGAATAATAGCTGCAAACCTTGGGTTTACTATACTATTCATTGATCCACTTTCGATAAATAAATTCTTCCAGCTCGGAATGGCCTAAATTTTTAGTACTTGATACCACAAATATATTACTTAATCTTGAATCTTGAATCTGTTTTTCAACGGCTTTCTTCAATTCTATTTTTGTCAATTTATCAGCCTTTGTTAAGGCTAAAGCAACCGGTCGTCCAAATTTTTCAACAAATCTACATAATAGCATTTCGTCGCGACTCCATTTACGACGCACGTCCATCACAAGTACAAGCCCTACTAATTTTTCTTGGCTTGCTAAATAAAGCTCGATCATGGGTTGCCACTCAGAAACTTCATCACCGCTGCGCGAGGCATAACCGTATCCGGGCATATCGACAAGAACATAGCTGTCATTAAAATTAAAAAAATTCAGCAGTCGGGTTTTCCCCGGATTCTGACTGACTTTTGCAATTTTATTTTTTGACATGGCATTGATGAGCGACGATTTGCCGGCGTTGGATCTTCCCATGAAGGCCACTTCTTTAAAATCATGAACAGGGTAATCATCCGGCATGACCGCACTTTTGATGTAGCTTACTTTTGACATGTAAAAACTATAAGGCGTTCAATGAAAATTCTCAATTCTTAGATTTGATTTTTACGTTTTCTTTATAAATGGACAAAATCTTGCTCAATAACGATTTAATTGAATCTCAGCTGGAGTCCGTTTTGAATAGGTAAGTTTGTCCTATAAAACAGGAGGGGCAAAATGAAATACCAATTAGAACTGCTTGATGGCTCAGCGAACAAATGGACTGTCGAAGAATCTTTAACCTTGGGCACAGACTCAAGCTGCCAAGTGCAAATTATTATGGCTGATATTGACGCCAGACATTGCAGAATCGAAGTCAAAAACAATCTCTTATATCTTAAAGATCAACGCTCAAAACACGGCACCTATGTCAATGGTGCAAAAATTTTTGAAGCCGAATTACAAGATGGCGATTTAATTTCGATCGGTTTTGCCGATCTTGTCGTTCATGATTTAGAAAAAATAATAGCTGATTTTCCAATGAGCAGCCGTGCTGAATACTGGAATACAAGCTTAAAATCCTTAAGCTATGTAGCAACCACGAGCTATCCAGTTTTACTACTGGGCCCTTCAGGCTCGGGTAAAGATGTCATCAGTAAAAATATTCATGACTGTTCATCACGTGCGAACAGTCCGTTCATGAGCGTTAACTGTTCGGCTCTGACTGAAACTCTGGTTGAAAGTGAACTTTTCGGTCACGTCAAAGGCAGCTTCACCGGAGCCATCTCGGATCGAAAGGGTGCCTTTGAATCTGCCCGCGGAGGAACATTATTTTTAGACGAGATCGGTGATCTGCCTTACTCATTGCAAGCTAAAATTTTACGAGCTCTCGAGAACGAAGAAATCCGTCCTGTTGGTTCAGATAAAATCGTAAAAACAGATGTTCGTGTAATTGCGGCGACACACCAAAATTTATTTCAGAAAATTCGAGAAGGCAGCTTCAGATCCGATTTATATTATCGTCTAAATACGATCACCATAGACGTACCGTCATTGAAAGAACGTATGGAAGATTTTGATGACATTTTATATACCTTTGCTAGAAAAATGAAAGTTCGATTTTCGTTTTTGGCAATTCGTGAACTTAAAAAATATGATTGGCCTGGAAATATTCGTGAGCTACGAAATTTAGTTGCCCGCGCGGCGACATTATTTCCCAAGTGCTACGTCACTGAATTACACATAGATCAGCTTTTAAATCGACGTGATCGATTGGCTCATGCTGGAAGCGGCGTTAGCTATATTCCGCAAGCGACGCAAAATTCTGGGCAAGCTTCTGTGATTAAAGAAATTGAAAAACAAATGATTTTAAAACGCTTAGCGGCTAATCAAGGCAGTCAAAAGTTAACCGCCAGTGATTTAGGAATACCAAAATCAACTTTGCATGATAAAATCAAGACCTACAGTATTGATATAGGTCAGTTTCGATAACTTATCTAATACTAATTTTTCAAGATAAAAGATTTATATAAAACTTTTCGAATCTGACCCCGCGTCAGATTCGAATTCATCACATTTAAAATTCGTTCTGCTAAATTTTTCTTACCTTCACTTTTTGATAAGTCATCGTAAGTTTGATCTTCTGCTGTTCTTAAAATTAAATCTTTAAATTCTGCTTCGCGGTCTTTAATTTCAACGACAACTTCGCTGGTCATACCTTCGACGTTAAGCTCCATCGCAAGCATAGGATTTGGGCCCGAGCTTTCAGAGGGGCGAATATTTGCCACCATTTTTTTGATTGTAACAATATTCTTAAGTAAACGTGAATTATCAAAAAACATTTCAGATTCAGTCATTGGATTGTATGAATTTACGGGCAAACCCCATTCGGCGTATGACGTTAAAAATAAAGAATCAGGTGCGTTCCAGGTTTTCATTTTTAGAATAAAAAATAATGCTGCCAAAACGAAAGATATAAAAAACCAAAACAAGACAACAGATTTCGTATTTCGTTTAAAATCGAACATTAATTTGGTAACTTGAAACAAACGCCAGCTTGCAATTCCACGACCATTCGCGTTTGGCAAGACTTGATCCATCAATGACAAATCAACCATAGCATTATTAATTTTAATACCACTCAGTTGCTTAATAAAATCTGGATCTTCTTCTGCTAAGATCGCATCCATTTCTAAAAGAACGTCATCGACGCTTTGTTGATCCTCAGACATGGGCTTAATTTATTTCAGTTTAGATCAAAAATCAATCTTTACAAAAGCAGACCTTTGTCTATTGAAATCAAAATACAACGCTCTATAATATAAGAATGAAAAAAATAATGCTGCTTTTTCTTGTTCTGAGTGCTTGCCAACACAAAATTCAAACTGCTGATCGCGAAGAACTTAAATCAGCTGCTGAAAAATCAAAAATAATAACCGCGCGAAATACCGAAACATCTAAAAGTATCTTAACGTCTGATAAAGACCTTGAAAAATACGCCTTTGAATTAGGTTTTGATCCGAAAAATGGTCTGACCACTGATGAACGACAATCTGTTGCAGAGCGCCGTAAAGTACGAGAACTAGAGCGCACTTTGGATTCCGAAAAAGAACGCAAACATTATTCAAAAGTTTTACCGTTTCTACTGATGGATAAGGAAAAGATTGATTACTTAACGATTGATTCGATCGAGGGTCGCCAAGCTTGGGTGAACAGAAATAAAATTTGGTCACGAATTAAATCAAATAGAAACTTTCAAGAATTAATTGAATCACAAGATATTGCTGTGGGTATGACCGCAGATCTTGTGAAAAAATCATGGGGCGAGCCCGAAGCCGTCGACCACAGTGGCAATGAAGTTTATAAAAATGAACGCTGGAAATACACACGTGATATCCCATCACCCAGCGGATACAAACGTGAACGTCGATTCGTTTATTTCGAAGGCGGTCGCGTTGTCGGCTGGGAGGCCGAATAATCTGATTTTTAGTGTGCTTGGCCCCAGTTTTTGCCAGTTGCATAATTAACTTTCAATGGAACTTTTAATTTTGCAACATTTTCCATTTTAAATTTAATAGCTTCAATATTTTCTTCGATATCGGTTTCAGTACCTTCAAAGATTAACTCATCATGAACTTGCAAAAGCATTTTTAGATTCGTATTTTGAACAACGCGTAATACATCAATCATTGCCATTTTAACCAGATCACTGGCTGTTCCTTGAATGGGCGCATTAATAGCTGCTCGCTCGCCAAATTTTTTCAACATCATATTTGAAGATTCAAGTTCGGCAATATATCTGCGCCTGCCAAACAATGTTTCAACATATTTTTTTTCATGCGCACTTTCAATAGTTGAATCAATGTAATCTTTGATGCCTTTAAATTTGATGAAATATTTTTCAATAATATCTTTTGATTCGCTCCGCGAAATCCCTAGCGTTTCGGCCAAACCAAAAACACCCTGTCCGTAGGCAATACCAAAATTGACAGCCTTAGCAATTCGTCGCTGTTCTGCAGTAACATCTGCGACCTTAATTGCAAAAACTTCTGCAGCCGTAGCTGCATGTATATCAAGGTTCGCTTCAAAAGCTGCTATTAAACCGGGGTCTGATGAAATATGCGCCAAAACACGCAGTTCAATTTGCGAATAATCCAATGACAATAACTTTTTATTTTCTTCGCTGATAAAAGAATCACGAACACGCTTACCAATTTTTGTTTTAATTGGAATATTTTGAATATTAGGATTTGTACTTGAAAGCCGACCAGTCGTTGTCAGTGCTTGATTAAAACAAGTATGTATGCGGTCGTTTTCATCAGCCAATAATGGTAGAGCATCAACATAAGTTGATTTTAACTTTGAATATTCACGAAACTCGATCATCTTCTGAGCTATGGGATGTTTCAATTGCTCTAAGACATCATTATCGGTTGAATACCCTGTCTTCGTTTTTTTAATGACTTCAAGACCTAACTTTTCAAACAAAATTACACCCAACTGTTTAGGTGATGCGACGTTAAATTTTTCTCCGGCCAGCCCGTGAATTTCTTTTTCGAGGCGTGCGATATCTGAAGCCAATTCAGACGAAAAAGTTTTAAGCTCTGGCACATTAATTTTGATTCCATTTTGTTCCATTTGATACAAAATCGGTATAATTGGTCGTTCTAGTTTTTCATAAATAGCTTTTAAATTCTTTTCTGAGATTTCATTTTGTACATGTTGATTTAGCTGCAGGAGTACCTTGTAGGTTTGTTCGACCGTTGCCATGTCGGTAATTTCAAGTTGCAAAAAAACTTTTGCTAATTTTTGAATATCTGAAGAATCTGCTGCGCGTATTGTATATGCACCTAACATCAGATCCCAGTTGGTTTTTGCCGATGCCAAATCATCAGATGATAATTTGATCTGGGTCCAAATATTTTTAAGATCAAAACCCGACCATGTTAAATTAGAAAAATTTAATTTTACATCGGTCAGCGGCAGATGAAAAAGTGTATCGCCAAAACCAATAGCCAGATCCGAGCTGAATACAAATGCAAAAAAATCTTCTGATTTAATCTTTTTCTGAATAATGTCTGCATCCCAACTTTGAAGTGTGATTTGATACTCTGTGATCTTGGTCGAATTGTTTTTTTCTGTAACAACTAAAACAGGCTGATTGTAGGTTGGTGCGGTTAACTTTTTATCACCCAGTAAGTTTTTTTCAAAAGTTTTAAAATTTAATTCCTGTAAAAACTCTCGAAGAGGTTCAACATACAATGGCTTTCGTTTGTAATCCTCGATTGATTTTCCAGTTTTAACATTGCGAACTATGGTCACCAATTTTTTTGATAAAATGGCTCGCTCTTTTGAATTTATTAATTTATCTTTGATCCCAGCGCTTGCGATGTGTTCGATATTTTCATAAATTTTCTCTAGTGTTCCGAACTCTTCAATCAGCTTTATAGCACCCTTGGGACCAATGCCTGCCACCCCTGGAATATTATCAGAGGAGTCTCCGGTGATGGCTAAGAAATCAATAAATTGCTCTGGCGTAACGCCGTGTTTTTCTTTAACCAGCGCCGGAGTAAAAACAATTTCTTTCATTGTGTCGTACAAAAAAACTTTATCATCTATTAATTGGCAAAAATCTTTGTCCCCACTGACAATATAAACTTCAAAATTTTCACGTCGTGCTTGGGTAGCGATCGTACCAATCAAATCGTCGGCTTCAAAACTTTCAACCTCAAGATCAGTAATTCCAAAAAGTCCTGCGACTTTTTTCAGGTAAGGCATTTGTACCTGCATATCGTCAGGCATTGTTGATCTGTTCGCTTTATAATTGATATCTAGATCTTTGCGAAAAGAGGGCTCTTTCCGATCATAACAAAAAACGATATATTCAGGATTTTTTTCTTTTAAAAGTTTGGCAATCATCGAGATAAACCCATAGACCGCATTGACAGGAACGCCCTTGGCTGAGGTCAAAGGGCGAATCGCATAGAACGCACGAAAGAACATTGAGCTGACGTCGATCAAATAAATTTTTTTCATTAGTGAGTTTTACATCATGCAAACGTTGTTTGCTATTAAATGTCGGCACCCACCGCGAATTTATCGACTTGCTCCATAGAATGGGATTCAATCCAAGACTCGCAAAGTGCATCCAGTTTCAGCTCGTTGGAAGAATCATGTATTTGATTGTTCAATATATGTGGGTCGATCAGGCCCTGTTTCAGCCGTTTTTTCAGCTCGGTACGAGTTAAACCCAAAAGTAAATGTAGATTTTTAAATTGCATACTATCTAAGATATTTTCTGTTTTCATAGACTTAATTAGAGCAAAAGCTCTATACTTTTACAAGTTTTATTGGCTCAATTTAAGCGCGTTATTCGGGAAAAACAAAGACCAAATCGTTTTCACTAACCAGATCCATTTTATCACGCGCCTGGTGCTCGATGAATGTCGCATCTTTGGCTCGGAGCATTTGTTGCTCGTAGCCCTTAATTGCCAAACCAGCCTGCGCAATTTGTTCTTTAATTACGGATTGGTCTCGATAAAGACCCCATACTTTCCAAACTGTTCCGTTTAAAAACAGAGCAATAATTAATACAAAAAAACACGTTACAAAAACTTTTTTCGGTTGATTTAACCAATTTCGAAATGTGAATGCGTAGAGCTGAATTTGGTTCATGATTTATTTCAACATTTAAAACCATAGAACACAATTAAAACTGGACGAAGGCATGGCTCGGATTTTTACAACAAGTTCATGTCTATCTTTTTTTGCGCTTTAATCAAAAAAAGATACTTCTGACCTTTAGATTCAAGACGAAAATCCCGATTTAAGATTATTCTAAATTGAAAAAAGACAATTAAAAGGACACCCATGAATCGTGAAAAAAAAATTAGCCTGGCTGTGTTCGCATTGGTCCTTTCTGCCGCTGTTGCTTCTATTTTTCAAAACTGTGCGAAAGTGAATTACCAACGACAAGCCCAGGCGGCAAAGGTGAGCACTGGCAACACAAGCACTGCTGTGACAAAACAGGCCCTGATTAATCCCTCATTTAACCCACAAAGTGCAGATATGAAGGTTCTTATTGTTGTTGATGATTCATATAGTATGAGCCAATCACAAACACGCTTAGCCAGCGCTATTGATTCATTACTAAACCCACTTGAAGGGCGAAATATTGAATTCAAAATCGTTTCAATGTCCGGAGTTCCTGACAATCAAATTGATTATAATATTCAAACTACAAATTTATCAGGCACAGTTATTCAAAATACAATCACCAATAGTTTTAACAATAGACATGGTACTCTTCGCTCTTTACAAAGTTATAATTCAACACAATTTATGACATTAAAAAGTCAAATTAAAGCTACAATTTTATCAGTGGGCACAAATGGTTCTGACACTGAAGAGGGCTTCTGTGCTGCTGCTAGACAATTATTTGATACCTCTGCAGATCGTTTTTTTACAGCAGGGGACAAGGCTGCTATTATATTTTTAACTGATGAAGACGATGCGAGTTCGTATTCAAAATGCTTGTCTGCTTATCAACAAAATACAAACTCAAGCCAAGTGGTCTATTATAACTATTTACAAAAGCGGGCTCGTATTAATTTAGAGTATCAAGTCAATCGGGACGGAATTATTTCATGGTATCCTGTAACGTGGGGGATATCATTGTCTACACCAAATAATTATGTCGATACCATGACTTGCTCATCAACCGATTTAAATACTGCTTTAGCAAAAATTTCGCAAATGGGCTATATTGTAAAAAATGTTGGGAATTGTGTATATGAAGCCGTTCAAGCCAGTTACTATGGCTCGGATCTGGGCGATGACGGTTCGGTTCCTTCAAAAAACTTATGCTCTTCGACAGTTACTTTTGATGGTCAAAATTATTCTAATCTGTACAGCTTCGTAGCCGCCACAGATCACTCAGCAATTTCTAGGTCTTGTGCTAAACAAATTGTCGCTTCAAATTCAATCTCAGCTTCGCCAAACTTTACATCTGTGATTAGTTCTGACGTCGCAGCCAACAACGCCCAAGATTTACGTTCAGCATTGATCAATAAATCCAATGCGCTTTTTGGTACAGGTTTTATTTTTGCGAGTATCATTCGCAGAAACGGCGAAACCTGTGCGCTGCAATCAGGCCAAAGCTTTGGTACTAAATACGAACAGCTTTCAGCGAATTTAAGTTCAAATTCAGTGGTTGAAACTATGTGTGCCTCCAGTTTTTCAAACATACTTGCCAACGTTTCAACATTTATAAAAAATGTCGCCAACCGCAGTTACCTGGTACCGAATATGCTTGGTGATGAAAGTATTTTTGCTGTTGCCATCAGGCGTAATGGTACGACCCTGCCGCTGACTTCGTCACAGTTTGAAGCCATAGGCTCGACGGTAACGCTGACAAATTTCAGTTTATTTCAAGGCGATGTGATTGAGGTGACTTACGGAAAGTAAGTCACTGTTTATGTCGACTTAACAGCGCCTATCTGTAAATTTTAAATTCGACACGGCGATTGTTTTGGCGACCTTGATCAGTTTTATTTGTATCCACTGGCACTGACTCACCCAAACCTTTAGACGTCAATTTAGAACCGTCGATAGCATATTTTTGGATCATCCAACGTCTGACTTGAACAGCTCGGCGCTGGGATAAATTCATATTATAAGCATCAGTACCTTTATTATCCGTGTGGCCTTCAATGATAACTTTTTTGTAGGGTTTCAGTTTTAAATAACGATCAATTTTATCAAGCTCATGTTGCGCGCCCGATCTGATATTATCTTTGCTAAAATCAAAAAGGACTTCGGCACTGAGTCTGAAAACTTCATAGCCTTTTTTTTGTATCACCTGAGGATATTCTTTTGACGTTACTTTCTGCCAGCGAGCAATCGTCGGCACAGAAAATATTTGCCACAATCCATCATTATTTTTTGCTACAGTACACATTGTAATACCACCATCTGGCATATCTTTGACGGTCGTCACAACGTGTTGTGTTCCGGAAATTTCATCTGAATAACCTGCTGGGTTCGTGCAATCTGTTTCTGGGGATGGACCAATTTTATAACTGTAAGCTTGGTAATCCGTCGGATTCACAGCACTGATGGGCATATCTAACTCGGTTTGCTCGGAATCACCTTCAGGGTGATTTGAAATAATCGCTATGGGTGTCACCACTGACTGCCGAGCCTGAACAACCGCGACAACCGGACTGTCAGACTTCTGTGAAGATTTTGAATTACAGATAGGGCCAAAATTCATATTTAACCCCAGATAGGCACGTATATCAGGGCTTGATTGTGCATTAGCCAGTTTTGTACCCAACCCGCTATGTATATTTAAACTTTTGCTCCAGTCATGGCGAAGAGCTAAATTAAACTCTAATGCTTGTTGTGCTTTACGTGCTGAATCGCTTTCATCCAGCTTGTCTGAGTGACTTCCGACAAGTTCTGCAATTAAATCTGAATTCCATGATTCGATCCCTGTTGCCAACGCAAGTGCCCCGACCCAGCTACTTTTAAAGGGAACAAACGGCGGCTGTATTCCTGAAGTTAAATCAGCACTGGTTACTTGAGCTCCAGGATTTCTGAAGCGATAGCCTAAATTCCAAGCCAATTTTGTACCACCCTGAGTTGTTGTATCACCAATCAATTCTAAATTAATAGTAGGCCCCGGCTTTTTACCTGAGAACGGGTTATTCTCAATCACATTAAAATTCGCTGATAATACAGCCGCAATACCACCATTGTCATCACCGTAAAAACGAACTTTTGTTGCTGGTCTGATTTCCGTTAAACCAAACTGTTCAAAATAACTGACACCATAGGGGTCATCATTTTTTGCAGATACAACGAATGGCAATGACAAACCCACATCCCAATATTTAGTTAAGCCAAAACCTAAATTAAAATCAGCACCAATTAAAAAGTCATTTGCACGCTGACCTATAAGGTCTGTGTTTGTCTGGTAATACGTATCTGAATACGTCAAAGTGTTTTTGGCGTAGTTAAAAAATAAACCAATATTACACAAACACGGCTTTAGTGTTTCAGACGATTGCACAGTAGTGAAATCAAGTCCTGAATATGTCGGATTAAAATTTTGATATTCTGTACCAATCACATTAGCTTTCGCTTGTGATAGAAATAATCCAATCCCAATTATTAAAAAAAATATGGTCACTGTTTTTTTCATGGTATCGTCCTTTGATTGTTAATTATTACTTTTTGTGAATATCAAATTCAACTCGACGATTAAGATCTATTTCTGCTTTTGTTGCTTTTGATGGATCGTATTTGGGCTTGGATGAACCAACACCAACTGCAGTTATTTCTTGAATATTTAATTTTTTATCGATCAAATATTTTCTAACGGTCTGAGCCCGGTCAAATGATAATTTTCTATTTTTATCAACACGGCCATAGTGATCCGTATGACCCGTGATTGATAGCGTTGAAATTTCATTTTCATAAGGCTTCAGAAGTTCATAAGTCTCATCTAAAATTTTTTGCCCTTGCGTAGTTAACGTTGACTGCCCTAAATCAAATTCAACAGATTTTAAATTTAAAATTTTTTGACTAACTGTTGTCAGAGCCTGTTCTGTACTCATCGGAGCGACGGGCTGATTGATAACTTCTTTTTTTTCTGATTCGGCAACTGCGTTCGGCAGCCAAAACGGCATCTTGAGGCCTGCCACCCAGCGTGGATCATTGCCGCCTCTATTTTCTAGACTGCCAGTTCCCATTGCTAAATGCACTGAGACGTCTTTCGATGGCCAATAGCGAACACCCATGAGGACTTCACCGGCATGTGTGTATTCATTATGTTTTTTTTGCACATCATTAAAAGTGCTCTCTAAGTTCAGTCCGAAATTATTTTTAATAGGTAAGAAAAATCCTAAAGCGACAGGGATTTGGATTTGAAAATCAACCTTATTGTAAATATCACCATTTGAATTCAGACCAGTAATTTTTGAGCCCGGATGAAACTCAACACCTATGTTCAATGTTGTTTTAACATCATAGTCAGCCTCGAACGCAAATTTCAAACCCTAACCGATAGCCCCCCACGAAGCACCAATATTTGTCGAGTCACAAGTGGCACACGATAAAGATTTAGCACGATAATCATTGGTTGCTCGAAATCCTGTTGGTAAATTTAAAAAAGGGATCGCGGTTATATTCCAAACATGCGTCGATAAAAAATTCCACTTAGCAACCAGCCGCGAGTCACCAAGTCCCGTAGTGCTGTCACCGTTTAAAGCCGCATTGATAGGTGTTGATCCCTGATTTTCAGTTGTTAATTTTTCTATCGGCAGCTCTAATCCAAATTGTATATTATCAAAAGCCAACCAGCTGACGCCTAAATTCAAAACCTGTGCCGTTTTAATAAGGCTTCCGCTTCCTGGGTGATTCGGCGAAGAAATTCTATTTTGGCCATCGTTATCCAAGTCGATCCATGGGTCATTCACCCATGAATAGTCAGCATAACCAAAAACACGATCTTTCGTTTTTTTTGAACTCTGCGGCTGATCGAATAAATTTGCAGATTCTAACGATATATATTGCGTATTTTGTGATGTCTGAAAATTTTGAACTCGAATATCTTGAGATGCAAAACCGACCACTGATAGAATTATGATAGCTATTGTTAAAAATATTTTCATGATTGATTCCTATTTTATATGCTAAAATATTTTAATATTTAACGGAAACCCGCTTTATCCCAATAAATTCCCATACCACCGAGGTCTTCTTCAATGCGTAACAGTTGATTATATTTTGCAGTACGTTCGCCGCGACAAAGGCTGCCAGTTTTAATTTGATGACAACCTAATGCAACCGCAAGATCTGCGATGATCACGTCTTCAGTCTCGCCAGATCGGTGCGACATAATTGTTTTAAATTTATTTCTTTGGGCCAAATTCACAGCCTCAAATGTTTCTGTGAGGGTTCCGATTTGATTCACTTTCACAAGCAAAGCATTGGCGGCCTTTTTTTCTAAACCCATTTTAATTCGCTTTGGATTGGTGACAAATAGATCATCACCAATCAACTGCATGGTGCTTCCCATGTTCGCCGTAGCCGATACCCACGATTCCCAATCATCTTCAGAGAAACCGTCTTCGATACTGACCAGCGGAAATTTTTCACTCCATTTTTTATAAATACTTTGTAAGTCGTGGCCTGTGATTTTATTTTTCTCCCACGTGTATTTGTTATCTTTAAATAATTCAGTGGCCGCGACATCAAGTGCCAAGAAAACATTTTGGCCCGCTTCGTAGCCGGCCCTATGAATTGCGATCATCAACAACTCAAGTGCTTCTTCATTTGATTTCAAAACCGGAGCAAAACCGCCCTCGTCACCGACGGCCGTTGATAGACCTTTTTCATTTAATATTTTTTTCAAAGTATGAAAAATTTCAGAACCCGCTCGAAGACTTTCAGCGAAAGAATTATTCACTGTTGGCACGATCATAAATTCTTGAATATCAAGACCGTTATTGGCATGCGCCCCACCGTTTAAAACATTCATCAATGGCACTGGCAACCGACAGGCTTGTGAGCCCCCCACATATCTATATAAAGGCAGTCCGGCATCTTTAGCAGCCGCTTGCGCACAAGCCATTGACACACCCAATATCGCATTCGCGCCCAGATTTGATTTGTTTTCAGTGCCGTCAATATCACGTAATACTTTATCAATATAAACTTGTTCAAAAACATTAAGGCCCACAATTTCAGGAGCAATTTTTTCACGAACGTTATCAACTGCTTTGTAAACACCTTTTCCTAAAAATCTTTTCATATCACCATCACGTAATTCACAGGCTTCGTGTGCGCCCGTGCTGGCGCCGGATGGCACTGCGGCTCGACCCATGTTGCCATCGGCTGTTTTAACTTCAACTTCAACTGTGGGGTTGCCACGACTATCTAAAATTTCGCGAGAGATAAGACTAATAATTTCTGACATCTGATTATTTTTCCTTTCGATTCAAAGTTTTAAGAGTCGCTAAACTTTCTAAAATAATTTGTGGGTATTGATTTTTAACAATTTCCCAATCAACACGCCTGAATGCTTCTTTAATTCCTGGAGTTTGCTTTTGCCCAGCAGTTAGAAGCGTCACCAATTGATGCGCTCGTACCATGTAATCATGAAGTCTTGATAAATTTTGCGCGACTTGATGCACGGGTTGCTTCATAAAATCAAATTCTGAAAAATTCTGCGACGAGATTGAAACTTCTGGTTTATTTAAATCGCCTACGGGAAATCGAAGCAGCTCTTCATTACGCCTTTGCAGTTCTCGATTTTTTTCTTCCAATTGGCGACTGCTATTTTGCAATTGTGTAATCACGTCTTGCATTAATTGCGGCGACACATGGTGGGGTTCATCATTTAGAATACTTTGCTGAGTGGCTGGCCAATCCAATTCAAAATGCATCATCTGCCAACGACTATTGCCGGCATCAAGCCCGACATACATTGGCAGTGCCTCAAATGCTGATTTTAAATACGTTGTCACCAATGGATATTGTTCGGCTGGTAATGGGATATCAAAGGAAATTCCAGTTTCAGTGCGCACGATATTTTCAACCGGGGGTTCCGGCGAAATAAAATAACCCAAAAATTTTTCAGGCTGTTGAAAAATTTCCTGAGGGCGCGGCATCATTCGCAGAACACTATCAAGCACTCCCCAAACTTTTCGTTTGGGTGTCGCATGACCTGCAGCAATTAGCATTTGGTGATCAGTAACAACACGCTCAAGCAGGGCCTCCATATCGGGTGCACGCATCCAATTGGATGAATCCCTAACGTGTTCCCAAGGAATATCAATTTCAGATTCAATTTCAGAAAATATTCCTGATAAATCAATTTTTTCTGACTCAAGATAATTTAAAATTGCATTGGTAATTTTGCAGCTAAAATACACGGACTTAAGACTAAGTGAACACTGTTTTCAGAGCAACTAGATAAATTATAAAAAATGACTCATTTTGAGCATTTAAGACATGTCTGAGCATATAAAAGCCAGTTTTTTGCCATCATTTAAAGTATTTCGGAGTTGACTCCGGAATACTTTAAAGTAAAACGGAGTCAACTCCGAAACACTTTATAGAGGTATTGTGAGCTTGAATCTGCCAAAACGTATTTATTCTGATCTGATCGAAAAAGATCTTATGAAAAAAATGGTTTTTCTGGGGGGCCCCAGACAGGTTGGCAAAACCACACTGGCGCAATCTTTTTTGAAAAAATTCAAAGACGGTCACCATGGGTATTACAATTGGGATAACGAACAATCCCGCAAACTCATTCAAAAAGGCGAATGGGACAAAGACGAACCCTTAATTATTTTTGATGAAATTCACAAACGCAAAGGTTGGCAAAATTTAATCAAAGGTATCTGGGACACTTGGAAAAATACACAAAAATTTTTAATCACAGGATCTGCACGACTTGATCTATACCGTAAAGGTGGCGATTCTTTATTAGGCCGATATCACTATTATCGTATTCATCCATTTACTTTACCTGAGCTCGGACTCACTCCAAAAAATTTAAATATATTAATGAAATTTGGCGGATTCCCAGAACCCCTCATTGAACAAAATGAAATTGAATTACGCCGATGGCATTTGCAACGGGTTTCAAAATTAGTACGAATCGATATCAGAGATCTTGAAAAAATTTCAGATCTGGATAAATTAGAGTTACTGGCTGAATCCCTACAAAGCAAAGTCAGCAGTCTTTTTTCGTACAAATCATTTTCTGAAGATTTATCAACGTC
>JAYVKY010000085.1:0-3610 GCA_043767965.1 Pseudobdellovibrionaceae bacterium | reverse complement strand
AAACAATCTGATTTTTACAAGTTGGTTTTATATCAGCAACAAAGACACATTAATTGAGCATGGCAATCAACAAGATCCTTATTGTATTTGTGAAAATCCGCTGAATCCATTTTTGTTGGACTATAATGAGCTTTCGGTGCGGCTTCCATTTGGAAACGTAGCTTGTCGTTATATGATGAACGGTTTGGGACTATTTAACCCACATGTTGAAAAAAATTATATAATGTCGATTTCAGAATATATTAAATTTTTTTTCAAGTATCTGGTGACGACTCAACCGCTGATTATGTGGACGTGGCTCTGGGGGTCGGTTGCCACAATGGGGCATGTTGTTGCGGATAGATTTGCGACGCCATTTAAGGGACACATCAGCCAAGAATCGCAAGTTAATAAGGCCGCCGTAAATTCGCAGGCAACGCCGGCCATGGTAAGGCAGTTGCAGGAACTTTTTGTGATTCCAGCTACGAACAATCCGATTCTTATAGCCAAAGAACTTTGGCTCGACAGATTATTTTTAATTCTATTTGGATTCATTGTAATTTATTTTGTGGTTTCCACATTGAATAATTACCTGGGGATATCGCTTTTTTGGGTGTTTTTACCGCTGGCACTGTTCATTCCATTTTTTCTTTTCTATGCCAGATCGGTGACCTCCTTAGTATCGGAATATAAAGAGCCAAGTGAAGTTTTGCTTTCGCGCCAGGCCGAAATTGCCGAAGTCGAAAGAGTTGTTTATGGTCACACCCATGTTCCCCGTCACGAATACTATGGATTTGTTGAACATTTAAATTCCGGAACATGGTCTCCCGCTTTTACCAACGTTGAATGTACTGAAGCATTCGAAAGAAATACTTATGTTTGGATCAAGCCCGGTGATGACGGCGAAATTAGCCGCACAGCTGAATTACTGCAGTTCACCCCACAAAAATAAAATGTTTTTTACGGAAAAAAACCACGTTTAAAAATACCCCAACCTTGGTAATCAAATTCATTATTAATGATGTTAATTGTTTTTAAGAGCTGGACTTCAGTTTGCAGAAAGGGAAATCAGTAAATATTTTTTAATTTTGGGGGGCATAAATGTTTAAACTAATTTTAGTATTGGCAGTTGCAGTTTTCTATTCAGCATGTACACCGAATGGTACAGAAATTACAAACTTGGAGGGCGATCAGAAAAAACAAGACTCTCCGGAGCCCGTCAATGGTGTCTGTGGTGCAACCAATAACATCTGTACAAGCGGAACTTATATAGATGCCGTTGATTCCGCAACACAGTATTTATGGGCATGCCAAGGAAAAAACGGCGGGAGAAATGTTTCGTGTAAGCTGAGCAATCAACCTCCGGCAAATGCCGCCTGTGGTTCAGCAAACAACTCATGTATAACAGGCACACTTGCAGATGTTGTAGATTCAGCGACACAATATATTTGGATGTGTAATGGCACAAATAGCGGAACAAACGCCAACTGTTCCCTAAATCTACCCCCGCCACCTCCTGAGCCGATAGATCCTAATTGTGTTCAGGTTTTTTATGACACTTCGGTAGATACATTTAAGTTAGGGCGAAACTACTCACTAATGTTGCTCAATCTATTGGGTCATTTTCCGGAATATCAACAAGTTGTCGGACCAATTGAGTTGTACCGCAAAGGTGATATCGATCGATGTCGTGCCACATTTTATGTGGGTATGGAATTTGACAACAAATTATCCGCAGATTTTCTGGCAGACTTCAAGGCAACAACCAAGCAAGTAATTTGGATGGGATATAACTTCTGGCAGCTTGGTGCTGATTTTGAAAAAGATTTCGGTTACAGCGCCACATCCTATACACATACCACGTTAGACTATACTAATCGCACACCGGCGCCAGACAACAAGCCCGGGTTTTTTCGCGATATTCTTTACAAAGGAGAAACATTTCCTAAGTATAACGTGTGGGATCCGGCCAACCTCGCCGTTATGGAAGCACCCTTTGAAATGGCAAAGCTAACAAAAATTTCAGACGTGGCCGAAGTGATGGGCCAGGCAAAACACTCCGTAACGGGTGAAATTATTCCGTGGGCCCTGAAATCGAAGAACAAATTTTTTATAACAGAAGTTCCTATTTCTTTTGCTCACGAGGCGGATCGCTATTTTGTTTTTGCCGACCTGCTGTTCGATTTTCTTAATACGCCACCCAAGCACAACGAGAAAAATGCTTTTATCAGGATAGAAGATATCGGTGCATTTTCTGAAATGAACCTTCTTGAAGAGGCTATGGCAATTTTGAAAAAGCATTTGATCCCCGCTCACATCAATCTTTATCCGATTTTTGGTGACCCCTTGTTTTCAATCACAGGCCATGCAGGAAAACCATTTGTTCGCATGGAAGAGGTGCCTGTATTTACTGATTTAATTACGAAGTATAAAAGCGAAGGAACAACTATTATATGGCATGGAGTAACCCATCAATACAGTAGTCTTAAAAACCCGTGGACTGCCGCCAGTGGTGATGACTATGAGTTTTGGAATTATGTGGCCGATACGCCAATTGCAGAAGATAGCGTTACCTATGTGCTAGATAAAATGGATGATGGATTTAAATCTCTGAAACAATTTAATATTGCGCCAAAAGTTTGGGTTACGCCCCACTATCACGGGTCGGCGCTAGACACCGTAATTTTTGGTCAGATTTTTGATTGGGTCGCGGGACGTGTGGTTTACTCAGATAGTAAGATTACCGGATTAAAACCAATCGATGCAACAAAGCCCCTTAACTTCGATTTAAACAATACAGCAACGGCACAAAACAGACGTGATTTCTTTTCTACTTTACAGGTTACGGCAGATACAAGTTTAAAACAATTTGGTCAGATGTTTCCTTACGAGCTTTATGGAGATATTTACGGACAGCACGTGCTTCCAGAAAACTTAGGTAACGTAGAGCCCTATTTAAGCGATCAGGTTCAGTTTATCAGAACCGTAGATGTTATGTTGGAAGACGCCAAAAGAAATTTAGTTTTGCGCGACGTCTGGGCCTCTGCGTTTTACCATCCATTTTTATTAGATCCGACAATCAATGATGCAAATAAAGATATTACAAAACCAAAAGATTTAGAAAGACTGGTCAGTGGCATTCAAGCACTAGGGTATAAATATATTAATCTTGAGCAATATGCCGATGCCCATAAAGCGCCCGCTGGAAAGCCAAGAATTGAGCTTTTAGAAATAAGAAAATGATAGCTAGGCGGGGCAACCCGCCCATTGCGTCGCGTTAAAAACTAGGACTTATTTGTCATCTGCCATCTCGTATGTAACGCTTTTTAAGTCATCTTAAGGATTGGAGACACCATGGCTGATGTTTTAGTTGTTACTAGCAAAGTTAAAAAGTTCATCAAAGAAAAAGGCGAAATGAATACGTCTGCAGAAACTGTCGACATACTTTCTAAAGCTGTCGAAGCTTTATGCGCAAAAGGTATTGAGGCAGCAAAGGCAGATGGTCGTAAGACTGTTATGGCCCGCGATATTATTATTGACCATATTTAGATTTATCGAATTAAATTTAAAAATCTAAAGCATTTTTAAAAGCTCGTCCCAAGAAATAATTTTTACTTCTAGGGACAGAGCT
>JAYVKY010000084.1:0-3387 GCA_043767965.1 Pseudobdellovibrionaceae bacterium | reverse complement strand
GATTCAAAAAACTGTACGTCGCCCAACCCAAACCGCGGCTGGCGCCAAGAATTAGAAATCTTTGTGATTTTTTATGCATAATCTATTGATCTTTCAGTTGCGGAAATCTGTCAAGATCCCTATGATTATAATCAATGTACTCGGTTAAAATTCCACAAAAAAATAAAACTTTATTAGTTACCTTAGGTAAAAATTTGATGGATGCTCTGATCGAGAACGGCCTACCCGTAGCCTCATCATGTCACGGTGAAGGCGTCTGTTCCAAATGTGTTGTGACAGTATCACCGTCGGGAATCCATACCGAAATCGAAATAAAAACGTTGTCCAAAAATAATTTAGACCTGTCAAAACGATTATGTTGTCAGGTTTTTGTAAATGCAGACGTCGTTGTGGAAACAACGTACTGGTAAAAATAAGCGAGCTGCCACAAATTTCCTTAAAAAACTCTCTGACTTAGGATTTAAAGTCCCATCCTTAGACTAGGTTGTATGCGCATCCGGATACCTACTCACGGGACTAGAGGTCTAAAAATCGTCGAACAATTTCTAGTACTAGCAAAACTAGACTCAAAACTATTCGAGCAATTCGGACAAAACGACGAAACTTATTATGGTTAGTAATTGATTCCGGCATTCGGACCTCCTTTCATACGAAAGAAGTCAGAGTGTCATTTAAAGCGAAGTGAGGCAGCTCACTTCGCTTTATTACATTTACCATGCCGAAATGTGATCGCGATTCTATTTTACCAATTTAATATAATTAATTTGAATACCTTGATTTACAAATATTTTTTCAAACGACGTTTGAAAATTATTTTGTTTATAGACTGTGTTTTCGGAATACAGATCTAAGGTTTGAAATTCAATTTTGTATTTAGTTTCTTTGATTTCATCCAGCGTCCACAAAAAATATTCACGCGAATCTGTTTTGAATTCTAAAAACGAATTGGGTCGTTGCATTTGATGAATTTCATTTAATAATACACTGTTGGCCACACGATTTTTCGGTTTGCGTGGATTCACCCATGGATCTGAAAAATGAATGTACATGTTATCAATTTCATTTTCACCGAATAACAAATCTAAATTAAACGCATGGTACCTACAAATCGCATTATGAACACCACCTTGAAATTTAGCACGACGGATCGATTGAATAAGCGGCTTATACTTTAATTCAAGACCTACCAAACAACGGTCTTTGTGTTTGGCCGCATGATGTGCAAAATGCATCCCAGCACCTGTACCCACTTCAACATCCAACGCAGTATTTTCGGATACTTTGAAAACATCACTGCGCCATTTATTTTTATTCAACGGAGCGCGCTCTTCATTAAATGCGACGTCTTTGTATTCTTGATCAATCGCCATGGCATAGGGGTTGGGCTTGGGCAGTGTGCGTGTTAAATTTATTTTTGGGCGAATTTTTTCGGTCATATGTCATTTTCCGTAAACTGTGGGCCAGCGATCAGATGATACTGATCCATTTTTCGACGTATTTTAAATTCTGATTTTCTTATATTACAATTTTTAATTTCACAGGCTGAACAATATTTTTGATAACAAGGGTCTGTATGAAATGCAAATTCACCGTCAAATTTATATTCCGTGACAACTTTTTTTTCAAAATCATGAATCAGCTCATGAACGATATGTACTTCTAAAAACTGCGGCACAACCAAATGTGCATCAATATGATGAAACGATCCCGATCTAATTATTCTTAGATTATGTATATCTATAATCTCTGGCACTAAGTGCCTCTGTATTTTTTCAGACAGTTCCGCAACTGATGACAAGTCTGTTTGATCTAATAAACCACCGATGTTATTTTTAATAATCTGTACCGATTCATAAACAAGCCAAAGGCCAACTAATATACCTATTACGGGGTCAATCCATGAAAGGCCTGTTATTTTATACAATAATAATCCGACAATAATTCCGATCGTTGTTTTTACGTCAGCCATCAAATGCGCGCCACTGGCTTTCAATGCCTCTGAATTTTTCTTTTTACCTATTGATTTCAAATACTGACCAGCCACTAGATTGATAATAGTAGCTACGACAATGTAGCTTATTCCCACATATATATTCCCAACGGGGTTCCCGATAATTAATGCTCTGGTTGATTCAAAAATAATCGCCAAAGCTGCGAATAAAATAATCCCACCTTCAAATGAAGCTGAAAAATATTCTAATTTACCGTGACCGTAGGGGTGCTCAGCATCTGCTGGGGCTAATGCATATTTTAAAATAATAACAGCAATAAATGCAGTGACTACATTTGTGATAGTTTCAATAGCGTCAGATAAAATTGCAGCTGATGATGTTTGAAAATAAGCGATGAATTTCAAAGCTAATACAAAAAAACTAATAACTAAAGAAAGGCGTGCTGCATTTTGTGTCGACGTCATGACTTTATTATATGCCTGATTTTTTTTATGCTGTCTTTCTTTTTTTCTCGAACATCTCAATCACTGCCGATTTTTCAATAGTACGTCCTGCTTTGTAAAATCGATCATACGCCAATTGATAACTTAATACACGATTTCGACCTTGTCGTTTCGCTTCATACAAAGCCATATCAGCTCTGCGAACAAGCTCTTTAGGCTGAACATTGTCATTATGGTCAATTGTTGCAAAGCCTATCGAAAGCGTCAGTTTAATAATATCTTTACCTTGTGAAAAAACAGTTTCCTCAATGCGCTTTCGAAGTCTTTCGCAAAAAAATTGAATTCCTGACAACGGAGTCTCGGATAATACAATTAAAAATTCATCGCCACCATATCTGGCTGGAATGTCGATGGTTCTTGTACAGGATCTAATTATTTTCCCAACCTCGGATAAAACATAGCTACCAAATAAATGATCATGCCCATCGTTTACAGTTTTAAACCGATCCATATCCATCATAACAACAGTCACAGGCCTTGAAAAACGCTTTGATCTCTCAATTTCAAATTCTAATTTTTGATATAATGACCTCATGTTAAATAAGCCGGTCAAGTCATCAATTTCGACAAGGTTTTGCAATTTTTGATTGGCTTCTAAAAGTTCTTCCTGCATATCGCGAACACGCAGCTGCGTCCGCACGCGTGCTAAAAACTCAAGTGGCACAAAGGGTGATGAAATAAAATCTGTCGCACCCAAATCCAAATACTGTGTTATTTTTTCGGTCGTCGTTGTGCAGGATGTGATCATCAACGGAATTGTTTGTAGCGTTGGAATCAAACTTTCTAAAAAAGAGATTCCATTATTTGTTGAAAAATCAGGATCAATAATAACCAATTGCGGACGTAAATAATTTAATGCCTCAGAAGCGATTTGCGGCGACGTAAAACCCCGTACGTCATAACCTTCCCAACGTAAAGGCTCCATCAGTAAA
>JAYVKY010000083.1:0-2182 GCA_043767965.1 Pseudobdellovibrionaceae bacterium | reverse complement strand
CGAGCTGCTTATGCAATTCGAAAAATAAGTTTTGAATTTTCTTAGAATTTTCAGAATCTAAGTTTCCGGTTGGCTCATCGGCAAGCAATATCTTCGGGTTTCTGATTAAAGATCGTGCAATCGCCGTACGCTGCAACTCTCCGCCGCTTAATTGATTTGGGTAATGATGAATTCGGTCAGACAAACCTAAGTGATTTAGCCAGTACTCTGCTTTACTAAAAGCTTCGGCTTTTGACTCACCAGCTAGCAAACATGGCAACATTACATTTTCAACAGCTGTGAATTCGTGAATTAGGTGGTGAAATTGAAAAACAAAACCCATTTTTTCACTTCTAAATTGTGAAAGTTGCTCATCATTCATTTGAAATAAGGATTCCCCTAGAAATAAAACATCACCTGATGTGGGTCGATCGAGTGTACCTAATATTTGCAGTAATGTGGACTTGCCCGCACCGGATGCACCCAATAAACAAACCGCTTCACCTTGATGAATTTCAATATTTATGTGACTCAGAATCTGTAATTCAGACCCATTCTCTCCTAAAAGATAAGCCTTTGAAACATCCACTGTTTGTAAAATGACTGGATTATTTATATTCACTAGTCCTCCCGTAGTCCTTCAACGATTTCTAAAGACGCACCCCTCAAGGCTGGATAATATGCAGCCAGTAAACAGGCTGTCATAGTCGCCACATAAATAATAATAAAATCGATGCTGCTCATGCTGACATCAATGCGATCAATTTTATAGACTGAACCAGAAATTAACGAAAAATGTTTTTGTAAAAACATAAACCCCGAGCATAATAACAATCCTAAACCAAAACCTAAAAAACTTCCAACTGTACCCACGATAAACCCTTGAATTAAAAATAATCTGCGAATTGATTTTTGCGAAAAACCTATTGTCTTAAGTACAGAAATATCTTTATACCGTTGTCGAATCAATACGTATAGCATGCTTGAAATATTAAAGGCCGCAACAATTACAATTAAAAAAACAACGAAAAAAATAACAACTTTTTCAAGCGCCACGGCTTCAAATAAATTTCTATTTACATCAAGCCAGTTCATCACCGAGTATTTAACCCCCAACTGATCAGATATTTTAAGACTGGCCGCGTGGGCCAAATCAGAATTTTTAATTTTCAGAAATGCCCCTGTATAGCGATCGCCGATTTCAATTAAATTTTGCAGATCGTTTAAATTTGACAAAATTAACCGATCGTTCCAATCATTTTTACCCAGATCAGCAATTCCTGATATTATAAATTCTGCTGATCTTCGTCGAAAAGATTGACTCTCAAACGGCGTTGAAAGGGGCACCGCCAAATAAATTGCATCACCAATTTTCAATGACATTTTTTTTGCCAGACCGACTCCGATTGCAATTTGATTGGCTTTCGATGGCAAAGCACCTTCGCTGAGGCGCTTTGAAATATTTAAAACCTTTGAAAGCTCATCCGCATTCATCCCTTGAATTAAAACACCCGTAACATGACCCTGATAGGCAAGAACAGCCTCTGCGTAGGCAAATTTGGCAATATCTGTCATTTCGGGGGTTATTGTTTTAATTTTTTCAGAAAACTCAGACCAGTTATCTATCAGCTTTCCTTTTTTAACAATTTGCACATCTGCTGTGACATCTATCATAGCCTGCTTCAGACTGACTTCAAAACCACGCATCACTGATTGACTCGAAATCAGTGCCGCTACACCTAATATTAAACCAAAAATAGCCCACGGAGCAGATCCGCCGAAAAAAAATTTTCGATTAAATAATAGTTTTGTGGCCAGCCAACACTGCAATTTAAATGACATCATCACCTGCAATGTTTTGACATAGCGTTCCGGTAATTTGTGCTTTTAAATAGGACATAATAAATTCGTTCAGATAACCATCCATTACATCGTTCACTTGGCTGGTTGTGAAACCTGTTCGATGATCTTTGACCATTTGATACGGATGCATCACATAGGATCTAATTTGCGATCCCCATTCGTTAGCTTTTTTTGTTGAATTCATGACGTCTTTTTCTTGATTTCTTTTTTCAACTTCTTTTTCGTACAAAGCCGCTTTAAGCATCTTTAATGCTTTCTCGCGATTTTGTATTTGAGAACGCTGCGTTTGACAAGAAACCACAATGCCAGACGGCTTGTGCCGCATACGCACGGCAGAATC
>JAYVKY010000082.1:0-19753 GCA_043767965.1 Pseudobdellovibrionaceae bacterium | reverse complement strand
TTTTGTTTTAAATTTTTTCCATAGCGCATTACGCAACTTGTGTTTGGGGCGCGATGGCTCGGCATCACTTAAATGAAGGTCACTAATTACGGCTGTATTTAAAGTCATAAATGACATTATCTATGAAATCAATTATTTTGTATAGTATGAATATTTCTGAATTACATAAAAATCTAAAAACACCAATCGTTATTGTTGGTCTAGGTAAAAGTGGCCGATCAGCAGAATCTTTTTTATTAAAATTAGGCTATGATAAAAATCAAGTTCTGACTTTCGATGAAAAAATGAATTCTGATATAAAAAATTGGGCAGATATAGAACGGCTAAGCATTGGTACACTTGTGGTTTCTCCGGGCGTGCCACTACAGTCCATAAATATTAAAAAATTAGTTGAACAGGGCTGGATTGTAACCTCAGAAATAAATTTAGCGAGCTGTGTTTTAAAAGATGAAATTGTTATAGGCATTACGGGCTCGGTGGGAAAAAGCACAGTAACTAGTATTTTAGGTGCCGGAGCACAATTACAAGATCCAAACGCCTTTGTTGGTGGCAACCTAGGAATACCTTTTTGTGAGTATGCAATTTCGCAAATAGAAAAAAAAATAAAAGCCAAATATGTAATTTTAGAGCTCTCTAGCTATCAGCTTGAAAATAGCCATGATTTAAAATTAAAATATTCAGCCATCACATATCTGTCTGCGAATCACCTAGAACGTTATTCAACGCTGCATGAATATTATATGACAAAATGCCAGATCGGAAGCATGACAGAGAAATTTTGTATTATAAACTGTGCCTCGATAGACCTAATGAAGTATCAAAATGAAATTTCAGCTCAAGTGATTGTCACACAAATCACCGATCAAAAAATTGCGCTGATTGGTAAACATAATATTGAAAATTATTTTGTGGCCGAAACAATCGCCCAAAAATGTGGGTGGTCCACAGAGGCCATTGAGGCGATGAAACAATTCGCAGGATTGCCACATCGATTAGAAGTTGTTGGCAATTTTGACGGCATTACCTATATTAATGACAGCAAGGCCACGGCTATGGACTCTGTGCTTGTTGCAGTAAGTGCAGCCTTGGAAACGGTTAATGCCCCAAATAAATTATTTCTTTTGCTTGGTGGAAAAGATAAAAATTTACCTTGGCAACAATTGCAAATATTGTCTGTACATAAAAATATTGAGATTAAATTTTTTGGCGAATGCGCTAATGTTGCAAAAAACAAATCAGGTTTGTCTGGGCAAATATTTCTAAAAATGTCAGAGGCCATAAATGATGTGTTCAAAAATGTAAATTCAGGCGGTATCGTTTTATTAAGCCCTGGCGGGACCAGCTTGGATGAATTTAAAAACTTTGAAGAACGTGGGAATATCTTTAAAGATTTAGTAAAAAAAAATTACTCAATAAAATGAGCGATGTAATTCTTTTCTGACTCAGCAAAAACAACCTGTGAAAATGTGCGATCTGTGTTCTTATCTTGCAAAATAATTTCTTGCAAACCCTTGGGAAAATTATAAATAATAAATCCGCCACCTGAAATTGCCGTGGGAGCGATAGCGCCCATTGAATCAAAATAAACAATTTGCCTTTGATCAAAATTTTCAGCGGTTAGATGTAAATCAAAATTACCGCTTGGCGCAAAGGCGATAAATACAGACGTATCCGGCAGAGTTGGAATTTGTTTTTGCAGGCGAATATGATCTAAGAATTCGTCTTGTATTAATGGTAAATGCAAATGATCTTTTTTTGAATTTTGCAAATAAACAAACGGTGCATAACCACCACTGTGCGGTCGGACCAAAATTTCTTGAAGGCCTTCAGCCGTTGAAGTTCTATAACGACCAAAACCATCTGTAACTGTAAAAAGATCTTCAATACCAGGTAATAACAGATCAGCGTCCATTTCTTGGCCAGAAAACGCATCGAATGCGCGAACGATAATAGACTGTATTTTTGTGGTTGATAGAATTTCTTGATATGAAACAATATTTTCATCAACAAAGTAAAGTTGGCTTCCAATGTGTCGATCCTTGATAAAGGCAGAGATTTGGTAATGTCCGCTGTTTAGGCTGGGGATAACAAAAAAACCATTAGCGCCTGTAATCGCCTGATCTGTTTGTGGAATTAAAAATTGATCTAAATAATAAGGTTCGATGCCCGGCTGGTTTTCAATTACAACTTGTGCGCCGGCGATTGGCTTTCCATTTTGTAAAATGCGCCCAATGATGAAGCCTGAATTTGGTAAGTATTGAATTTGTAGCTTTTCTGATAAATAACTTTTTAAGCCATTGGCCCACTTTTGAGAAAACAAAATGGTTTCAGATGAATCTTTAACAGTTCTAAAGCTTAGTGTCGTTGCGTTTTTGCCAGAGTGATCAGTGATAAGCCCGACTGTTGACGAAAGGCGCGCGACATTAGGATAGGCATCAGTAGTTTTTTTTAGAGAATAATTGCCAGAGTATAATGAAGCTGAAAAATCATTCTCTGCGATTTTTCGATCATCAACATTTCGAACATTCATTCCAATTGTTAGTGGTTGCCCGACCTTTAACAGTGGTCCGGAAAAAAACAAACCAGATCGTTTAAGCCCCAGTATTTTTTGATGGTCTTCACCAATGACGATGCCTGTTTGGTCTTTAATTTCTGCAACAAGTTCGCCCTCAAAAGAGCCCACAAGAATTTGATACATTCCTGCTTTTAGATCAACTTCGCCAAGCTCAAAAGACTGTCCTTCAAATACACGGCGCAAGCTGACGACGTGGTCAGTAATGCCAACGCCTTCTGATAATTCAAAATTTCCGCGAATGGTTGCCGCCTGTGATTTATTTTGCGGAAATTGTGCAGTTGGCGGCAATGGTGAATTTAATGATGACAAAAGCGATGAATCCGTTTGTGCAACGGCAATTTTTTTTAATGTGGCATCAGTTTCAAGCAAAAGTTCTTTTTGATCGATAACAATTTCTGATGTTTTTAAAATAATTTTTTGTTGACCCAGCTCGTTTGAGTTTAAATAAACAGTAGGCTGTGTCGTAAGCTCGCTAGATGGTTCGCGGGCAGAAAAATTTTCAGACGTTTGTAAAATTTTTTGTGATTGAAAAAAAAGATCATAGGCAGGGGATTTTCTTTCTTGTGTAATCACCATTGGTTTGGCAATAAAGACAGAACCCGAAGTCTCTATTTTCGGTGAATACAATAAAGCAATTGGCAGAATCAAAGCAAGAAGGTAAACCATTGCTTTTAGGATACTTAGAAAGGATTGTCGCCGTCAAACTTCTGTTGTTTTACGAGACTATAGTTATGTGCTTTTTTTATTTCTATAGCTCGCTTTTCGCTGAGACCTTCGTCGAGCCCGGTTTTAACGTAGGCTTTTGTCTGGGTCTCGAATTCTTGGCGGATCACTTGAACATTAATTTCATAGGGTCTGCGGGCGCCCAGAATTACAGTTTGCGTAAAGTATCGCACTTTTGGTCTTTGTTCTGCATCGATTACTTTAAATTTATTGTCATGATATCCAGAAATAAGTTCTCGACCGTTTAAACTGACAAATCGCGGTTTTCCGATAACGGCAGTAATGGCCTTGCGGGATTCTGGTATGGCTAAATTTGAATCAGTAATAAAATATCCCGTTGTCTGACAACTAGATATAAAAAGTAAACTGATTATATAAAATATTTTTTTCAACATTTTATATAATCATTTTGATTGTGACTTGTTCCAATCGGCCATAAAAAGCTCAATCCCTTTTGTTGTTAGTGGGTGTCCTGTCATTTGTTGCATAACTTTAAATGGCATTGTTGCGATATCTGCACCCAAAAGCGCAGCTTGTTGAATGTGCATCGGGCTGCGGACAGAGGCAACTAAAACCTCTGTTTTAAAATCATAATTTCGGTACATTTCAATAATGTCTGCGGCCAGGGCCATACCGTCAGTTCCAATGTCATCAAGCCTGCCAACAAATGGTGAAACCATTGTGGCGCCGACTTTTGCAGCCAACAGGGCCTGTGTTATTGAAAAAACAAGAGTTACGTTTGTTTTAATTCCAAGACTTGTAAATTTTTTAACTGCAACCATGCCCTCTTCGCACATAGGAACTTTAACTACAACGTTCGACGCAATTTTAGCAAGTTCTTGCCCCTCAGAAACCATCTTTGCTGATTCCAAAGAAATAACTTCAGCAGAAACTGGTCCATCAGTCAGCATACAAATTTCTTTAATAACGTCATGAAAACGTCTGCCAGATTTAGAAATTAATGATGGATTTGTCGTAACGCCATCAACCCAGCCACGATCGATTGCCATTTTGATTTCTTGTACATCTGCTGTATCGATAAAAAATTTCATAAATAATCCTTAAGTTAAATTTTTTTTATAGTTTTTCTTTGATTTAAATCTTCCATAGAATAAAAGCCCTGCTTCTTTTTAACAAGGAAAGCCGCAGCTTTTAATGCACCCTGTGCAAAAACAGCACGATTTAAAGCGATATGTTCAAAATTTAAAATTTCACTTTTAGATTGGGCTGTTATTTTATGCACACCAAAGACATTAGGTCGACGATAACCAACAGGTGTTTTAAGTTTACGACCAATAATTTTCTCAAGATCTTTTTGTAGCGTTAGAGCCGTGCCGCTGGGATTGTCCTTTTTTTCTAGGTGGTGGGTCTCTTCAATTGAAAACTGAAAATCAGAAATCAGTGATAACGATTTTAATGACTGGCGTAAAGCCCACAGACCTGGGCTCATGTTTGATGACCAAAATACCGCTGATTTTTTAGAAAAATTCTGTAATTTTTTAAACTGAGCTTTTGATAACCCTGTGGTTCCGGAAACAACCTTTAAGTTTGTTTTTTTAAACTGAGACAAAAAAAGAATTAATGATTCAACAGATGAAAACTCTATCCAAACATCAACTTTTTTTGCAATTTCAGGTAAAATATCTGTGACTGATTTATAAGAATATTTGAACTCGGCACAGTTTTTCGAACTAACAGCAACGAAAGGAATAAAGCCTAAGGCGCCCAAACCATCACGAATGGCCAAACCCATTTTACCAGAAGCGCCAATAAGGCCCAGATTTATTTTTTTCATATTATAAAAGACCTACGACTTTCATTATTTGCAGAGTACTAGAATGATATTTTGGATCGAGCACACATAATGGCAGGCGCATCTCAGCAGCAGATAAAATATTTTTTTTATAAAGCATCCATTTTAATGGAATTGGATTTGCCTCAATATACATAGCATCTATTAATATTTTATATTTTTCAAAAGAAGCTTTTGCTTCCGAAAGGTCTCCACGCGCGACAAGGCTTGTCCATTCAACACATTGCTTTGTGATTAAATTTGACATGACCGAAATAATTCCATGTCCACCCAAAGCTAAAAAATCGATATAAGTACCATCGTCACCTGAAAGAAAAATAAAATCAGTTGGCAATTTTAATTTAAGCTCTTTATCGAATTTAAGATCACCACTGGCCTCTTTGATGCCGATAATATTTTTAACAGCAGAAAGTTCAAGAATCGTATCCATTGTTAAACTTGTAATTGTGCGGCCAGGCACATTGTATAAAATGATAGGTAAATTTGTATTTACCGCAACAGATTTAAAATGCTGGGCCAATCCACGCTGTGGGGGCTTATTGTAATATGGAACAACAACTAAGGCTGCATCGGCACCAAGTTCTTCAGCTGCCTTTGTGTCTGCAATAGTTTTTTCAGTGCTGTTTGAGCCTGTACCTAAAATCAATGGAAAATCTAAACCAACCCATGATCTAATCAAAGAGAATATATTTTTTACTTCGGAACTTTTCAACGTCGGACTTTCACCCGTTGTGCCATTGATAACAAAGCCGTTAATTTTTTGATCCAGTTGATACCGCACTAATTTTTCAAGCGAGATATAATCAACCTCAGTTTGACCGTTAATAATATGAAATGGTGTCACTAAGGCGCTGAATACGCCCTTAAATTTGGTTGTCATATTCGTAATCTCCTAATAAGACCGCAGGTCCTATCATGATAGGTTTTTTTAAATTTGTTAAATTCAGGGTTAATTCACCACCGGGCATTTCCACGGTAGTTGTAATTTGGCCATATTTTTTATAATTATAAAAGGCTGCCGCCATCGCGCCGGTCCCACAGGCTGACGTAAAGTTTTCAACGCCGCGCTCATAACTGACGGCCAATAATTTTTGCGGATCATTTGTTTTTGAAATCAATGTCACATTCGTGCCATCAGGTTGAAAATCAGAATGAAAACGTAAATTTTTGCAAAAATTTAAATGGAGTTTATAATTTTTAAAATCAAAGAAATCAATGATAATGTGCGGAACTCCGGTGTCGCAAAAAAAATACTCCGCGTTTTTTAACTCTTTAATTTCAGTCATTTGTATTTTGTATTTTTCATCATCCACACAAGTTATTTCAATAATGCCAGCGACTGTTTGCAAATGGAATGTATTCGCTGATGATTGCAGCTGGTGTTTAATATAATAACCAACACATCGAGTAGCGTTTCCACACATTTCAGCAGCAGAGCCATCATTGTTATAAAAGTCCCATTGGTAAGATGACTTTTCTATATTGAGTGGATTTAAAAAAATAAAACCATCCGCGGGATAGGTCTTACAGATTTTCATGACAAGATTTTTTTGTAAATTTTTTTCAATGACAGGATTTTGCCAAACTATATGAAATGTGTTTCCCGCCCCCGAAAGCAGGTTTGTCATAACTTTCATTTTTTCTTAATGACCGGTGTCGTTATTTTAGCATCTTGCGTAGTGATCGGCAACGGAGGCAGTGGCTTACCTTTAATGCCGCAACTTAAAGCGAGTAAAAAAACACAACATAAACAAATTCGAATCATATTTACAAACCCCTATGGCATAAATTGATATCATAAAAATACTTTCGTGTCAGCTCGGGCCGCAAGCTTGCGCAATTTTTTTTGTAGATATCAAGAAGAGCTTTGTAATTTTGATCATTCGAAGTTTCTTGTGATGCCTCTGCGAGTAGCGATCGCATAAAAACTAAATCTGGATAATCTGGCGCTAGATCGGTTAATTTTTTCAAAGCTTCTTTTGACCGTGAATAATTTTGAACCTCAATAGAGCGTTCAAATTCATAAATATAAAACAAAACAGAATTCTCTTCCTGTGCATCAAGAGTGCTTTCTGGCAATCGACTTACAACTAAAGTCACAGCAAGTTTGCCAAATATCGGTAAATTTTTTGTATCAAGTAAAAAGGCATCAGCTTGGGATCTAAACTGAGGATCGCCCTTCGTATTTAAAATTCGTAAATACTGCCAGCGACAGTATAAATTTTCAGGTTCAAGTTCAAGGCAGTGCAAAATATTTTTTTCGGCTAAGCGTATATTTTGAAGCATCTGTGACGATGAAGACTCAAACAGATCCTGCGATTCTTGATTTAAAAACAACGATAAAATATTTTCTTTAATTGATAAAATTTGACCTCTAATCTCAGGTGCGTTTGCTTCGGACTCTGCAGCAGTTATTTTGGTAATAGCTGCTGGGCGCTGCTTGTTAACCATCAATAAAGTAACTTGTTTTTTTAAATCAGAAAATTTTTTTTTAATCAGACTATTTTTTTTAGGAACAGCCTGTGAAATTGTATTTATCGCAAAAATAATAATAAAAAAAGCCACACAAATTTGTGTGGCTTTTAAATTGGGTAATATTTTTTTAATCCAATGAGTGAACATTACTTCTTTTCAAAAGAAGCCAGTTCAATAGTCACTTTGCCAATTTGGCTGTCAGAGACCGTTTTTGCCATTCCTGTCAAAGGAATATCGCGAGGATTTACCCAAACTTCAGAGAGCGCGCCGTTATTTGCGTTGTCCTTCATTTTTAAGTAAATTGTTTTGAATGTTCCAGCAGGAACTGTAATTGTCGCCTCTTTTTGGTCAACAACTTCAGTATCATTTTTTGGCGGAGTTTGTTCTTTGCCATCAACGATCATTTTAATCACTTCGCCAGTATTAGGGTTTAATAAAATTTCAACTTTTGATTTCTGAATTTGCAAATCAACTTCTTGATTTAACCAAAAGCCATCAGCTGTGATTTCGCGAACATACATTTTCATAGTGCCGTTTAAAAAACCGCCCATGTTTAATTTGTAATTGTTCGTGTCGCCAACATGCCAGTTGATACCCTGAGCTTTGATAACGCCTTGAATTTGTCCGATTTGTTTTTGAAATAAAAACATTCCGATTGAGTTTGATGCCTGAGCTGAAGTTGATACAACAAGAGCCGCTGCTAAAATTAATGACTTAAACATAATTCCTCCTTGAGTTTAGTCTTACTTTTTCTTTTGTAAGATAATCACACCACAATTTTTTATAAGCAGGCAAAGGCAAATCAAAATAACACGATTAGTTATTTGACTCGAGCAATAAAAAGTTAAGTTAGGCTTTGTTGTTTGATCTTTAAAATTCTAAGATAATGGGATTTGATCGATGCTCGTCTTGAAGCTTCACCAGTTTTGATTTGCCACCAACCGACAAGAATTCAAATGACGAAAGCACCCAAACATGGGGCCACTCGTCGGCCGCACTTGTAAATGTGAACTTCGAATTATAGCCTGCAAATGAAAATTCAGCATCGCGCGGCTTTTCATTCATTATTTTTTCAATTGGTATGCGTATTGAGGCCATTTCAGCAGGGTCTTGTGCGGCTTCGCACGGTGAATTTATTTTCATTTGCGTTGGTTCGCCGGCGACCGAGACGCCTTCGGCCGTAAACGTCAGCTGTACATTCTGATATTGCTTGCACAGATTGGATGAAAAGCCTTGAAGAATGATCGCCTTTTCTTTGCCGTTTAAAACAGTTGTTACATGTATTTTTTTTGCTATTTCGGATTTTAATTGGTCATGGTCTAAACCCGAAAGTGTATTCATTTTTTCGTTCAGTGACGCCGGATCACGCTGAGTCGCAACATTATTCGCAATCGAATAAAAAAGCGAAAAACCAAGCACAAAAAACAGCAACGACAGCGCAACCGATTTAAATTTTTGAATCTGTGAATTAGTCATATATGAAGTTTATTCTAAATTTTTAAAGCGAGCCATAAAGTGCAAATTTTCTGGACTTGGACTGGACCTTGGTCTGTAATAAAACAGGCGAAGCCCCAATGCTTCGCCTGTTCACTTTATCAATACAATCTAGAAACTATCTAGCCGTAAAAACACCGTTCAAGACCCCGTGAACGTGTTCTTCGCCGCCGGCATGTTGAACTTTACCAGTTACAGTTTTGTCAGCATTAATTCGTCCTGGAATACGACCCCAGTAATACAGATCAAATGTTCCGTCGGCATTAACTGTGCCGCTGACTGCGAAAGGGTATCCAAAAATCACGACTTCACCCGAAGTTACATTACAGTTTGCATCAGTTTCCCATTGGAAAGTTCCAGCTAACCAAATACCACCATCTGGGGGACCGCCACCGGCGTTGGCATTATCAATGTCATCATTACCAGTGACCGCAATACCACGATCAGTTAAACTTTGGTTACGACTGGCGATGCGCACATCGTGCTCTGGCGGATCAATTGTTCCTGCATACGTTCCGTTACAACCACCCTTGTAAGCAGGTGCTGAAGGGTTTGACGGATTAGATGGATTTGTCGGTTGTGTTACCACTGGTTGTTCAGCTTTTTTCTTATCATTCCATTTTTTATATGCGGCGACGGCGTCAGCGATAGTGACGGTTAAGCTTAAAGATTTTTTTCCGGAAGCGTCGGTTAAGACAGATGTTTGAATTTGAGGATATTTAATCAAATATGTTTGTGCTAAAAATAAAAATGTTTCAGGTAAATATAAATTGATATTGATTGATTGCGACGCTGGATCGGCAACAACATTCAACAATCGGCCACCTAAACCTAATAGTCCGGTGACTTCCGTTATCGCGACACCATAGGCTTTCAAGGCAGGATTAATTCCCCTGACAGGACTTACTGGAACAGATTGTCCTGAGTTTCCAGAATCATTTGCAGTTGATGCCGACGTTGAATTTTTTGAACATCCCATTGCAAAAGCAGTTACTAAAAGTACTGCTAAAGATTTTTTTACAAGTTGCGTAGTTTTCATAGCGCTCTCTCCTTGATCGTTGTGTTTTGTAACTGACAGCAACCTATCGGACCTTGGGCTGACAGACTTTAATCTAGGAAATAGCGACCAGAGTATCGACAATAAATATAAAAAAAGGGCAGGATTAATTCCTGCCCTGGGTAAGATTTTATAAAAATTTAAAATCTAGTTCTGTTCTTCTTTTAATTCCTTCGCATCAACTTCTTTGATTTTTGCTTTGTCAGTGATCATCTTGATCACTTTTTCTTCGGTGATCATATAAGTTAAGCGGCTCATTTGTTCGGGCTTTGAATACCATTCGCGAATGCGGGGCTCTTCGATACCCGTTTGTTTTGCATACTCAGTAAATTTAATATTTAAATCCTCTTGTGAACAAATCAGATTTTGATCAACAGCAAGTTTATCAATTAAAAAACTTGATTGAATCATTTCAGCCGCTGACTTTGCAAAATCAGAATCCCATTTTTGTATATAGGCTTCGAATTCAGATTCTTGCATACCTTGTTCTTTCATACGCTTTTTAAAATCTTCGATCAATGTCGCTTTTTGTTCTTTCATTAAGCTTGCTGGCACGTCAACGGGATTGGCTTCGACCAATTTTTTAACGATTCTATTTTTAAAAGCTTCATCGATGCGTTTTTTTTCAGATTGTTCGATATCCGTTTTTAAAGTGGCCTTAAATTCTTCGACAGTTTGCTTTGTTCCGATTTGGGCTAATAATTCGTCATTGATTTCAGGTAAAACTTTTTTCTTTAAACCAGTCAATATCACTTTAAAATCAACGGGCTTTCCGGCAAGGTCTGCCGAATGATATGGATCAGGAAATTTCAGACTGATCGTTTTTGTGCCACCAATTTTCATGCCGACAACGCCATCTTCGAAGCCATCAATAAATTGTTTTGCGCCAAGCTCAAGATTATGATCTTTCCCTGTGCCATTTTCTAAGGGTTTGCCATCAACAAAACCTTCGAAATCTAAAATTGCCGTATCGCCATTTAGGGCTGCGCGGTCTTCAAGAACATCAACCAAAGTGGCACGTGATGTGCGAATATTATTTAATGACTGTTCGTATTGCTTTTCATTAAAAACAAATTTTTCTTTTTCAACTTCAAGGCCTTCCCATTTTTTAATTTTCACTTCGGGGCGAACTTCAAAAATAGCTGCAAAAGAAAAACCGGCATTTTCAGTTGGATCTTCAAATTCAAATTCAGGGTAATTAATGGGTTCCACTTTTTGCTCTTTTAAAGCCAATGGGTAATGCGCTTGAATCAAATCCTGGGCGACATCGCCAACAACGCGATCTTTATACATAGTTTTGATTGTCGTTATCGGGGCCTTGCCTTTTCGAAAACCCTTAATTTCAACATTTCTTTGAATATTTTGATAAATCTTATCAAAAGCGGATTTAACAACGTCGGTAGGTAATTCGACATTAATTTTTCTTTGTAATCCTTCAGTCACTTGAAGTTGTGCTTTCACGAAAGCTCCTTTTATTGTAAGGTAATTATGAAACCGAAAAATAGAGTAAAACAGAGGCAATGGCAACGCAAAAGATTCATTTTTTTACAGGCAAAGGTGGGGTTGGTAAGTCGTTGTTGGCCGCAAGCTATGCGTGCGCCTTAAGTCTGAAAGTACACACAAGCGCAGACGATGGGCCAGTTTTATTAGCAGAATTAACAGAGCGCAGTTTTTACCGCGATTTTTTATCGCTAGATAAAATTGGCTACAAACCACTTTTGACGCCTCGGATATCTAAAAACCTGTCTATCTGTCAGTGGAGTCCTGCAGACTGTCTTAAAGAGTATGCTCTGCATCTTTTAAAAATTGAGTCGCTTTATAAATTATTTTTTGAAAATTCCGTTTCAAAATCATTGATCAATGTCGCGCCTGGTTTACAAGAGCTTGCGATTCTGGGCAAGGCGACTTCGGGGATCAGAAAATATGGTCCCAAGATGGCATACTCTGAGATAGTCATTGATGCATTTTCAACCGGCCACTTTATGAGCTTATTTCGGGCCCCACTTGCAATGTCTGAAGTTATTTCATTCGGCCCCATGGGCGAGCAATCGCGAAGCATTGACCGTTGGCTCAGAAACCCCAGTTTTTGTGAAGTACACATCGTGACACTTGCGGAAGAATTGCCCATCACAGAAACCATCGAGCTCTATGAGCTGTTAAAAAATGAATTTGGCATTGAATCCAAAGTCTATTTAAATAAAGTTTTAGATTTAACGGACGAGGATTTTCAAAATTTAAACATCGAACAAAACAAATATTTTTCAGAAATTGCAGATAATGAAAAAATGGCCCTTCAAAAATTAAAGGCAGCAAAGATTCGATTTAAAAAAATAGCTTTTGTGCCGCTTATTGATAGCTTAAAATTAATTCAGCAGATTTCAACACAAATGCAGGCCGACGCATGATACAGCTTAAACCAAAAACAAAAACTTTGATTTGCATTGGTTCAGGCGGAGTCGGTAAAACAACATTTTCAGCCACGCTCGCCATCGGGAAAGCACACGAGGGCCTAAAAGTACTGGTGTTAACTATTGACCCCTCAAATCGCCTGGCGCAAGCATTGGGAATGGTGCCTGATGGAAATATTTACGACCTAACAACAGATCAAATGCGCGAAAAAAAAGGCCAACTTTCGGCTTGCGTAATTCAACATGAAAAGGCGTTTGATGAATTTATTTTAAAAGCGTCTGGTGATAAACTGACAGCGAAAGATATACAAAAACTAACGAACAATAAACTTTACAAACAACTATCGACCAGGTTGAGTGGCTCACAAGAGTTCACCTCGCTTTTTAAATTGAATCAATTTGTTGAAAGCGCTGAATATGATTTGGTTATTCTAGATACGCCACCAGCCCAACATACCTGGCAATTTTTAAAGGCCCCCGAAAAATTAGCGCAGCTATTTAACGAGGGCGTGGCCAGTTGGTTTCGCAATCCGAAGCAATCGGACATCGGGTTTTTTAAAAAAGTTTTAAACATAGGTACAATACAAGTTTTAAAAACTCTTGAAACTTTGACTGGCGCAGATTTTATCAAAGAACTGAATCTGTTTTTTTCAGCTATCCAAAACTGGCAAGCTCCTCTTGAGAAACAAGTTCTAAGTTGCCACAAGCTGTTGTCCTCGCAAACAACTGAATTTGTTTTAGTCACACTGCTTGATCCCAGCCGAGTCACAGAATGCCAAAAAATAAGCCAAGAAATCCGCCAAGAAGGTTATCAGCTAACAACCATTGTCATTAATAAAATGCCACATTGGCATATTGGTGGCAGTCAGAAATATTCTGCGAAGCTTAAAAACCTTTCAGATTATTATGTGCAAATCGAAAAACAACTTAACCGACTATGGGATACAAAATTTGATCTAAAGATATACAAATGTCCGGAAGTCAGTCAAAATGAGTTGCATGAAAAAAATTTATCTAATGTCTATTTACAAATACAGCCTTTACGTAATGAGCCTTTGCACAATATCTAGTTGTGCACTGTTAGGTCTTGGCACTGAAGACGGCGGTTCTGCCAATATTCAAAGTATAAATTATTTAAAAGCCGAAGCCTTAGTTTTAAATCGACAGTTCGAAAAATCTTTACCATTTTTAGATGCCAGTTTAAAAAGGAACGATTTAGATTATGAAAATACGTTATTATTATCTGTCCGCAGTTACGATCAGTTGGGTCAACCAGAAAAAGCAATACTGGCAGCGCAAGAGCTTTTAACAAAGAAAATTGATCCTGTTGTTGAATTAAAAACAAGATCACTTCTTTTAAAAAATTTATCTAAGGTTGGGACTGATATTTCTAATCACAAAGAAAAAAAATTGATTTTTAGTTTAACCCAAAATGCCCAAACAGATGGCCTTATTGTTTTTGAAAGTCTAAAATGGGCAATGGATTTTTCATGTGATCAGTTCTGCATTGCTGAAATCCAATTTTTAAAAGAAATTCAACTGCAATATTTGTATATCATAGAAAAAGATGTGATGACAGCCGAACATGCCGCCGAAAGCATAAAATCAAGGTATTCTTTTTTTCAAAGCTACCTCACCAAAGAACACCTAGATATCAGCTTTAGAAAAAAAATTGCGGTGGCCCTGTTGGATTCGATCAGAAAACTATCTAGCCTGCAGTTATCAATGCCAAATCAAGGCGCTGTTCGCGCGGCTGTATTTATACAATCGCTGAATCCTATAGAAAAAAATGTGGAAGGTTGGTTATATCAATGATGTCATCGCGCGCAAGATCCGATATTCACGATAGTATTTGTAAAAATTTTGACGCTGTTCAAATATGGTTTCAAAATCAAACAAAGAAACTGGAATACCCAATTTATTCAAGCTACGACATTCGCGATGGCGATTATAAGATATCAAACGTAGATGCCAATATTTATCCAGCAGGCTTTAACAACATTTGCCCTGTCGACAAAGATTCGGCTGTTGGATTATTTCACAAATATATACTTGTACACTATGGTGAAAGCATTAAAAAAATTCTTCTGGTGACCGAAGAACACACGAATAATCCGTATTATTTAGAAAACGTGGCAACTCTACAACAGTTGTTAACCGTTGCCGGTTATGTTGTGCATGTCGCTTTTCCGTCGAAAATCGAAGTGCCGCTTGAGCTTGTCAGCATCACCGGTCGAAAAATAATTGTTAACAGTGGTTATGAAAATAGTCCGTTTTTAAAAGAATTTAATCCAGATTTAATTATAAGTAACAATGATTTTTCATTATCTCTCGAGGACTGGGGCAATCAAATATCTAAACCAATAAACCCACCAAGACAATTGGGCTGGTATCAAAGAAAAAAATCGCGCTATTTTGTTAATTATAATAAATTAGTTAATGAATTTGCAGAAATTGCCGGCTTTGACCCATTTTTGTTTCGTGTTGAAACTGAAGAATTTTTAAATTTCGATATCACAAGCGACGAAAGCAGAGATTTATTAGCTGCACAAGTCGATCAATTTTTATTAAAATTAAAAACTGAATATCAAAAACGTGGAATTACACAAGAGCCCTTTTGTTTTGTGAAAAATAATTCAGGCACCTATGGTTTAGCCGTCGTGCGCGTTTCAAGCGGAACCGAAGTTAAACATTGGACGTACAAATCCAGAAAAAAAATGAAGGCCGCCAAGGGTGGACGTGACGTCGAAGAAGTTATAATTCAAGAGGGAATCCCATCAATTGTGACCTCTGAAAATTCTTCAGCCGAACCTGTGATTTATATGGTGGGTTGTGAATTAGCAGGCGGATTTTTACGAACACATGCTGAAAAATCTTCGACTGAAAGTTTAAATTCACCAGGTGCAGTTTACAAAAAATTATGCGTTACCGATTTGGCTGATGATCGATCAGGCTGTCCGCACGAAAATGTTTATGGCTGGTCAGCCAAATTAGGGCTGTTAGCCATCGGCCTTGAGGCCGAACAAATGAATGTGGAATTTAAAAATTATATTAAGGCTGCTTGCGGATCTATATAAATTTTAGAGCTCAGGTTTTCCGGCATCAATCCAGCGCACAATAAAATCCATTTCTTCTTTGGTTACGCGCGCAGTGTTTGAATCTTTTGGCGGCATGCCGTCGTCTTCGGTTTCGTGGTTATAGGTGATTTCTTCATAAACTTTACTTGTTGTCGCCGGAGCGGCCCAGTATTTTGAATATTCACCCGTTGCCACATCTGCGTAAGTTTCAAATGAAACTAAGGCGGCTTCCCAGTCATCGCCTTTGGGGTTGTGACAGTGTAAACACTTAGGCTCAATAATTTTTGTTTTCAGTGTTTCAAAATTAAGAGCCATTAATTCAATAGGAATAATTGGTGGTACTGGCGTGATAACAGGTGGTGCAACAGATTTACATTCTGTAATTTCACCAACTTTTTTTGTGCTTCCATCGGCCCAAGCTTGAACCAACGCTTTTTGACAGGCATCCAGTTTAATGGGTTCCTCTGGTGGCGGCATATCACCGCTAGTGACCTCTGCTAAAACTTTTGTGATATTCGCCTTAACTGCTGCAGCAGTATCTAGCGTAGGTTGTTTGGCACCGGCATGACACTTTTGACAAGACCGCAATGAATAACTCATGACAAGTTCGTCATTAATCAGCAAGTCGGCAGATAAATTTGTATTATTGCCACCAATGTTCAGGTCAATTTTTTGAGATTTATAATTACAATTTGTTAAAAACAAACAAACTAAAATAATTTTACAAATAGTAATGTAAGACCAGCCACGCATAATCGCTTTCTTTATAATTCTGAGCTTGTTCACGTGTCCAGAAGGCTTGCAAATCAAAGTGCGGTCTTGGAAACCATTGTATTCCAGGCCCGAACTTATAATTTTTTGTCGAGCCGACCTCAAGATTACTTTGCGAGTAATCATTTAGCGCCACAACATGAAAACCTTTATAAACTTCGTAAGAGCTTCTGTGCATCAGCGATAATCCCTTTTTTTCGGGGCCACCAGCTGATGGTGTTGTTAATTCTCTGTCAACTTCAAGCAACGTGCCAAATTCTTTAGTCCAACCCAAGTACCCGATCGCACCTGTTATCTGGCGGGTTTGAAAATCATCTTTCTCTGATAAAAATTGTAGGCCTGACTTAAAGTTACCCACTGTATAGGTCGCCGTCGCGGTAGCGCCGCGTTGATTATTTGCAGAAATATTTTCCGGTGTCCTATAGCCGCTAAAAATAAAATTCCAGTCTTCGCCCAGCCATGAAACTTCCGCCGTATTTCGCTCCATACCATTACCAAACTGCAGCGGGCCGCGTGTTGATAAAATATGATCTGGTAAATTGATACCAAAGTTAGGTAAAAACCTGCCGATTTTAATGTACAAAGCATCCATTGGCGTAATCAGACCGTAATAGCGCGCTGCATAGGGTCGCCACTCATTTTGCTGAACATTCTGTTGGCCAATAAAAGAAACAACAGACCATTTAGGCTGAATGATTCCGATTTCGACACCAGCCTGCATTGTGACCCAGCGTCCGCGTTTAATTGAATCATTTTCTTGATGCAGTTGCGCGCCACGAAAATCACCGCCAAGGCCCAGCCAGTCATCGACTTTTTCCGTATTGATAAAATGCAAAAGTCCGGCTTCATTTTCACCGCTCCAGGTGCTGATCAATTCTTTTGAAAGGCTGCGCCCATAGGGATTTAATAACCCACCACCCGACGGCGACACATGACAGGCTGTGCAATTTGTATAACCATGCCTGATCATATCCGGAAAAGAAAAAGCACAGACTGAAACAAAACAAAAACTCAGGGTTATTAAAATATTTTTCATCTCTAAATTTTAAGTCACTGAAGTGTTCCGCTCAACTTAATTTTCACGGTGACCTCTTCAGCAATTTTAATTCCGGCATAGCTTGGTAATGTTTCAAGGTACTTCATAATTGGGATGTTAAAGGTCGCCGTGCCAGTAATTTTTTTTTGGACATTTTTAATATGTGCCATACCAACCACAGGATTTGTTTTTCCGTGCAATGTAAATTCAGCTGTAAAGGGCACATCAGTTTCTTTGTCAGTCAGGGCGTCAACCGCAACAGGAAGTTTTAGTTCGTTAAATGTTAAATCAGCTGTCGGGTATTTTTGAACCTCAAGATATTTATTTTTCATATGTTCATCGCGCAGATCAATTTCAGTTGTTAACTTTTTTAAGTCGACCTTGAGTGTACCTGTAATTTTATCAACTGTAAAATTTAAGGTGCCCTCTGGCCCAGGGCCCTTGCCATTAATTTTAATCATGGCCGGTTTTCCGACGGCTAAAAATTCAGTTGCTCCGTCAGCGGTATTAAATTGAATTGTTCCGGCAAAAACTGAAGCTGAAATAAAAAAAGTTAACAAAATTATTTTTTTCATAAAAATTCCTTAAGTTAATTATTTAAATGCTAAGTCCTACTTAATATTTTTCAGTGTTTTCCAAGCCTTTAAATATGAATACGCTTGATAGGCTTGGTAATCAGACTTAAACAGTTTTTCCTTTTCAGACATTTCAGATTCTTTTTTGCTGCCAATATCTTTCCACCATGCCAGCGTATCTGATTGCTTAGCACCTTGTGAATATTTTTTGTCTTTTGATTTTTCGCCGTTTTTTTCTTTTTCACCCTTTAAATGTCCGATGATATCTTTTTCGCGTGGTCCTTTTTTCTCGCTAATGGCTTTAGCAAAAATATCTGCGTTGACGTCTTCAATTTCAATGTCGGGAGTGATGCCTTCCGACTGAATTGATACTCCGCTGGGCGTATAATACCTGGCGACTGTTAATTTAAGACCACTGCCATCACCTAATTTAATCACTGACTGTACAGATCCCTTGCCGAAACTACGTTCGCCGACGACAACTGCGCGTTTATTATCTTGAAGCGCGCCCGAAACAATTTCGCTGGCGCTGGCCGAATATTCATTCATCAATATAACTATAGGTATATCTGGATACTGCGCTTTTCCGCTGGCGCGGCTAACCTCTTTTGTTTTTGGATCGCGACCGATTGTGCTGACAATGATGCCCTCTTTTAAAAACATATCACTGACTTTAATTGCCTGATCCAGCAATCCGCCTGGGTTTCTGCGTAAATCAATTAAAATGCCATCAAATTTATTTTTGTGATTTGCAGAATAGCCTGCTAAAACTTTTTCAAGCTCTTTTGATGTATTTTCAATAAAGCTTGTGATTCGAACATACAGATAACCGTCATCAAGAACCGTTGATTTAACAGATTTTATTTTAACTTGGCCACGAATAATTCGAATATCAAGTGGTTGATCCAGATTTTCGCGAACGACAGATAATACAATGGGTTCCCCACGCTTGCCCTTTAGCAAAGCAGATGCTTCAACAAGGCTGAAGCCTTTTGTCGATTGACCATCAATGGAAACAATTTTATCACCAGGCTTGATGCCGGCCTTCCAGGCCGGAGTATCTTCAATAGGCGATATGATTGTTAAAATTCCATTTTGTACAGATATTTCAATACCCAGGCCACCGAATTCGCCAGCAGTTTCAGATTCAAAGTCTTTAAAAATTTCTGCTGGCATATAATTTGTGTGTGGGTCAAGTTCACGCAGCATGCCCTTGATGGCCCCTTGAACTAATTTTTTAGTATCAACGGGTTCGACATAGTATTGTTGAACCAAATTCAGTATCTTAGAGAAATTTTGTAGCTCAGAGTATCGTTCTTCGGCCCAAGCTTGTAATGGCCTGGCAAAAACAAAACAAATAACTAAAATCGATGTAAAGCCAATGAAGTATTTTTTCATATTAATTCCTTATCCAGTTTTTGGGATTGATAGCAATATTTTGATTTCGCAATTCAAAATAAAATTCTTCTGCAGTAGTTTCGCAAATTATTTCTGATTGCGATACCGTTTGATTTTTTTCGACGAGACAGTTTTTTAAATTTGTATACACAGAATAATAGTCTCCGGCGTGTTCGATAATTACAGATTCGCCCCAGTATTTAATATGGTCACGAAAAATGATTTTTCCTGGACTCACAGCCTGAATACTTTGATGAATTTTACTATTAAAAGTTAAGCCCTTATGAAATATCGAATATTGATTCTTTGGATCATTGTATGGACCAAATGATGATTTTAAATTTGCATTTT
>JAYVKY010000081.1:0-6659 GCA_043767965.1 Pseudobdellovibrionaceae bacterium | reverse complement strand
ATTCTTTGCTTCATTGGATCAGCGTCAGGCTTCATTATTTTTGGATTATCTTTTATTGGATTTTCAAAGCTTTGATTAAACAATTTTGTCAGCTCTGGGTATTCCATCAACAAAACCCAGTCTTCAGATTTAGTATCATAGATATAATCATGCCAAAATATTTTTTCAGAATTTAATTTTAATTCTATTTCAGAAATCGAGAATGGCCCCTGTTGTTGCCCTTGGTGTGCGATATAGTAGGTCGACATATATATTCTCCTGAAAAATATTCTTTCAGGACCTTTATCGACATACTTTTGATCTGCCTAAAATCACTTAAATACTGTCAATGAATTTGACGGTATTTAGGCATCGGCAAAACACTTTAAAATTTATTTCAATGCTTCGCGAATATACGCAGAGGCCTGATCCATAATCCATACCACTGCGGCGATCACAACAATAATTGTGCCCACTTCAGACCACATCGCTTGACCTTGGTATTGAATCAACATTGTGCCGATTCCGCCACCACCCACAAGACCGATAATTGTCGCCATACGCACATTAATATCCCAGCGATAGACTGTAAATGAAATATACGGCAACACAACTTGCGGTACGATTGCAAACCAAATGGTTTGCAATTTGTTTGCCCCACAGGATTGAACCCCCTCTATGGGACCGTCGCTGACCGTTTCAACCATTTCAGAATATTGTTTCGAAAGTGACGCAATCGAATGAATCATTAAGGCCAACATTCCCGCAAATGGACCAATACCCACCCAAACAGAAAAGATAATGGCCCATAACAGGGCTTCAATAGACCGTGTAACGTTAAAAATTGTTCGCATCGCCAAATAAATCCAAAAACTGACTTTGCCATTCATAATATTTCTGGCAGAAACAAAACTTAAAAAAAATGCAAATGGAATTGCCAGAACTGTTGCCATAAAAGCCATAAATATTGTTTCAATAATATTTAAAACAGCCTGGGGTAAAATCTGCCAGTTTGGTGAAGCGATTCCGGCAAATAAACGTTTGGCACCGTTAAAACCATCTTCATTTAATAATTCAATAATAGAAAATTTAGTTTTAAATATGCCCACGACAAATAATAAGACCAACAACGCAACTAAATGCCAACCCCAAAAAGATTTAAACATGGGCTTTGTTTCAAGAGCTTTTTTATAAGACGGCTCAAATAAATATTCTCCTAAAGTTTTAATACCACTTAGGTTCAAAAAATGACTGATCAGGGCTCCGAACAGATAGGCTACGAAAAAAATAGTTGCATTCAGTTTTAAATTTAATTGCTGCGCCTCTGTGGGATTAAAAATCAGATACATCAACACGATAACCAAAAATGCAACGCTAAATCCATCTAAAATGCCGCGACGGATATTTGAATTACTATTATTTTTACTATTCATTTTAACTTCCTGTGTGTTTGATCAGTTTAGTTGATGTGAACTTCTTTTGCGCCGGCACCGTATATTTTTTCAAACCAGGCCTCGTTAATATTTTGTGGGTCGCCTTCGTACATCAATTCACCATCTTTTAATGCAATAACTCGGGTCGCATATTGGCGAACAAGTGATAAAAAATGTAAGTTGCAAATAATTGTAATTCCTAACTCTTGATTCACCTTACGCAGGTAATCCATCACCGTGTGGCAAGTTGCAGGATCCAGTGACGCCACCGGCTCGTCGGCGAGCAACACTTTCGGATTCTGGGTCAGCGCACGAGCAATAGCAACACGCTGTTGTTGGCCGCCAGACAATTGATCCGCGCGGATGTACGCCTTATCCGAGATTCCCACAAGCTTTAAGTATTTCATAGCATCAGCAATATCTTGTTTTGAAAACAATCCAAAAATACTTTTTAATGTTCCAATGGTCGACAATTTTCCCATCAAAACATTACTTAAAACCGTATGTCTTGGGATCAAATTAAAGTGCTGAAAAATCATTCCGACACTTTTTCTTAAATTTCTGATATCATTCGCATTTTCAATTTTGGCGATATCCAATTTTGAATTGTTACTATTGAAAATAATTTCACCCGAGGTTGGATCATGCAGTCTATTCATGCATCGCAGCAGGGTTGACTTACCCGAGCCACTAAGGCCTATGACCACAAGAAATTCGCCTTGCCGAACATCGAATGAAACACCCTTCAATGCCTGTACGCCGTTGGGATATGTTTTTTTAATATTCTTTACGGATAAAATTATTTCTGACATGACCTGATCCTTTTAAAAATATTTCTGAAAGTTAGAAATTGATTTGTTGATTTATTTTTTCATTAAATCGCTAGCTGATTTGCCTGCTGTTTTCAACATCATTCGAACCATATCATAATCTGCATCTGTGGCTTTCTTGAGTTCAGTCACGCTATAGATCGCTTTAAATGCATTTTTACCTTCTTCAGTTTCAACAAATTTTAACATTGCATTGACAATTTTTACTTTCATTTCTTCTGAGATGTCTTTACGAAAAACAAAAGGATCATTCGGAATTGCATCCGATAATCCAATAATTGATATTTTTTTCTCGACATCAGGGTACTGTGTTTTTACTAAACGACGAGCATCTTCGATTTCAGTTTCGCCCTTGTCATTCTTATGCGACGGAGAGAAAAAAGCCGCTCCCGCATCAACCTGACCTTGGTAAACCATCGATACGACATTATCATGTTTTAAAGCAAACACAGTTTCTTTAGGTAAAATATTTTTATCTTTCAATAGTTTAAGTGGCAAAATATAACCTGATGCCGACGCTGGGTCGACAAAAGCAATTTTTTTACCTTTTAAATCTTCGATAGATTTAATTTTACTGTCTGTCTTTGCAATAAACATTGATTGGTATGTTGAAAGGCCATTACGTATGACAGTCATTCTGGCCTCGACACCGTATTTTTCATTTGCCATCAAATAACCAAATGTATTAATCGCAGCTATATCTGCACGTTTTGTTCCGAAAGCTTCAACAACAGCGACATACGATTGCGGAATGGTCACTTCGAATTTATAACCTGTTTCTTTTTCTAAATAGTCCTTGAATGTTCTGGAATTTGATTCAATTACTTTTGAATCAACTGAGGGTACAAAATGCAATTTAATAGGATTTTTTTCAGAACCCAATTCGGCTGTGTTTTTAGTACATGAAGTCATTGCCACTGCTGCTGCGATAACAACAAATGCGATCAATAGGTTTTTTTTCATACGGTCTCCTCGTATTTTTGGTATTTATATTGATATGTTTTTGCTTTAAAAACACTTGTTTTGGTTCGCGGTGAACTTAACAAAGAACACTTGTGATTCCAAGCGTTTCGATCAATTTTTCGCGAAAAGAATTTACTTTTGATGGCCATCAAGACATACTTACATAAACATTAAAAAAAATATGAAAAATACAGATCTTCTACAAAAAATACTGAAAAAATCAGCAAAAGCACAGCACTTATCTGCTGAATCTGTACGCACGACATGTGTCTTTGATCTTGATTCCACACTTTTTAATGTCGCACCTCGAACCGAGCAAATTTTGAAAGAGTATGCCCAATTGTACGATCAGCAAGAATTCACAAATCTTAAGGTTCACCCTAAGGACTGGGGCCTCAAAGAAATCTTAATCCGACAAGGCTATGACTTCTCTGCCTCTAACTTTGATAACATAAAGTTGCATAAAAAATTAGTTGATTTTTGGTCAGAAAAATTTTTTTCAAATAAATACTTACATTATGATACTCCGTATTTGGGTGCAGTACATTTTGTACAAACACTGTGCCGAAAAAATATAGATGTACATTTTCTAACAGGGCGAGATATTTTTCGAATGGGGTCGGGTACATACGATGTCTTACTTAAGTGGGGATTTCCTATTTTGACAAAATCACATTTACATTTAAAACCCCACAAAGAGATCGATGATCATAAGTTTAAACTAGACTGGGTCATCGATTTTAAACAGAAGCATCCAAATACTAAAATTTTCTTTTTCGAAAATGAGCCCGTCAATATCAATGCCATTGGTTTAAAAATAAAAGATATCGAACTGGTTTATATGGACTCAACTCATTCCCGAAAAGAAACAGTTTTTGTACCTGTGACAACAATCGAAAATTTTGTTCTTAGCGAAACGATAACCTAATGCTTTACATCGTGGCCACACCAATTGGTGATACAAATGAAATTTCCATACGTGCTTTACAGGTTCTAAGAACAGCAGATATTATCATCTGTGAATCGACAAAAGAAACTTCCAAATTTTTAAAAGTTCATGATATTAAAGCCAAAAAATATGAACTTTTAAACGAGCACACAGCACCCGGTGAACTGAAAGAACTGATTGAATTGTGCCGAACACAAACCGTGGCCCTTGTATCTGATTGTGGTACACCTGCATTTTGTGACCCCGGAAATAACCTGATCGAACATTGTCGCAAACAACATATTGAAATTAAATCTGTTTTGGGCGCCTCGTCTTTGATGGGGATTTTGTCATTAAGCTCGGTCAGACTTTATCAATTTTTATTTCGTGGTTTTCTGCCTGCAGAAAATGAAAAGCGGGCCCTTGAATGGGCGAAATTAAAAACTGAAAAGAATGCATTTATTCTGATGGATACTCCTTACAGACTAAAAAAAACGATTGATGAATGCGTACAAAATATTGCAGCCCGCGAAATGCTGTTGGTGATGAATTTATCGCAGGCCGACGAAACTGTTCTTGAGGGACGCCCCAGCTTTATTTTGCAAAATTTAAAATTTGATAAAGCTGAATTTATGCTTTTAGTTTACCCGACAGAAATACAAAAATAAATTCATGATACCACTTCCGATTGATTCATATTTAGAAAAAATTATAGAAAACATTTTTCAAGACACGCCATTGATTCTGACGGCCTCACCAGGATCTGGTAAAACAACGCGCGTTCCGGCAAAACTATTAATCGCCCTGCGTGCAAGAAAAATATCAAAAAAAATTATTGTCATTGTTCCCAAAAGGCTTGCGGCGGTTGCGGCCTGTGATCGAATCGCTGCTGAAAATAACTGGGTGTTGGGTATTGAGGTTGGCTATCAAGTCCGTTTCGAATCGGCTAGCACTGCCCGTACACAGCTGCTATTTATGACTGAAGGCTTATTTCTTAAGAAAGTTCAAAATGATCACTTCTGGAATGATGTTGGGTTTATTATTTTAGATGAATTTCACGAACGTTCGGCACATATAGATTTAATTTTAGGTCTTAGTTTTGAAAGAAAAATTTTTAAATCAGATCTGCAAATTATTGTCATGTCAGCCACATTAAATACACAAAAGTTAAAAACCTACTTTGGCAGCTATAATTTGATCGAGATTGATCAATGTCCCCATCAACTTGAAATTATATATCAAAAAACAAATCAGCTGCTGACGTGTGATCATAAGTTTTTTGAAAATCTGAAAAATGTAACACTTCTTGCCTTTAAAAAATCTAAGAAAGATATTCTTATTTTTTTGCCAGGATTTCGTGAAATTCGAAAGGCACAAACTGCACTAAAACCTATTTTTACAAATATTACGATTGAATTTATCTATGGTGGTATGACTTTACCTGATCAAAAACGAATATTAAATAAAATACATTCTGAACGCAGAATTCTTTTAGCAACAAATATTGCAGAATCATCATTAACCGTCCCTGATCTTGACTGTGTGATTGATTGTGGCCTTGAGAAAACAAGTATTATTGAAAAAAAAATGGGTTTTTCAAAACTTGAAATTGTTCGTATTTCAAAATTTTCTGCCATTCAACGTGCAGGTCGCGCAGCTAGAACTGGTGATGGCTGTTGTTATCGATTGTGGCACGAAATAGATGATCGATCTTTACCAGATCAAAAAAAGCCTGAAATACTAAATAGCCAACTGGGCCAAGAAATTTTACTTTTGTCAGAGCTGGGAACGACTGATTTTGAAAACTTTAGTTGGCTTGATCAACCACCGAAAGAAAAAATAAAATCTGCAACCGAAGATTTGAAAAAATGGGGCCTACTGACGTTAACGAATCAGACAACAAAAAAGGGCCAAAATATTTCAAAAATTCCACTTGATTTACTGTCTTCTGTTTTGTTTTATGAGCTGTGCGAAAGCGGTTTGTCAAATGAAGCATGCCAGTTATTTTCACGATTAGAAACTGCGGATTTATCAGCGCGTGTCAAACATAGCCCCTATGATTTAAATACAGATCTTGATTATTTATTTCAAATCCCAGCCACCGAATTGCAAAAAAAAATTAATTCACAACTTTTAAAGTATGCAGTTGAAAATTCTAACAGCATCATACCTGATTTTAAAAATACATTACTTGAGATTTTTGCCAAACATTTTCCAGAACGCATTTGCATTAAAAAAGCAAGCGGTGGCCTGTCTGCCAGTGGCCGAGGTATAGAATTTTCAAAAAGCACATCCTTGCTATCCGAAAAAAATCCGAATGATTACTTCGTAGCACTTTCTGGCTATGAAAAATCACAATCAACGACCGTAGTTCAAATGGGAATTGGCTATTCAAAACAGACCGCAACTCATATCTTTAAAAAATACCTACAGACCGAAGAAGTCATAGAATTTAAATCCGTATCACAGAAATTTATTAAAAAAACTATTCAAAGATTTGGTGATTTTATATTTAATGAATCTAGC